>NZ_QNRX01000007.1 GCF_003317055.1 Alkalibaculum bacchi | reverse complement strand
AACTTAGAACTAACACATTCCGCGGCAATAGCGGAGGGGCTACACCTGTTCCCATACCGAATACAGAAGTAAAGTCCTCCAGCGCCGAAGGTACTTGGGTGGTAACGCCCTGGGAGAATAGGACGTCGCGGATTCATTCCTCAGTAGCTCAATGGTGGAGCAATCGGCTGTTAACCGGGAGGTTGTTGGTTCGAATCCAACCTGAGGAGCCATTTAAATAAGTTATAAGATATAAGTTGTAAGTTCTATGTAAAAGCAAAAGTCATCGAAGATGACTAGGGTTTTACTTAAAACATAGAACATAAAACTTAGAACTAACACGCTGGCATGGCTCAACGGTAGAGCAGCTGACTTGTAATCAGCAGGTTGTAGGTTCGATTCCTATTGCCAGCTCCATTTTTTTAAAAGTAAAAAAATATTGTGGTGGGGTTCCCGAGTGGCCAAAGGGAACAGACTGTAAATCTGTCGGCTCAGCCTTCGATGGTTCGAATCCATCTCCCACCACCAAGTATCAATGAACACGGAAAAGTGAACATTGAACAATTTAAATATTGTGATCCATTAGCTCAGTTGGCATAAGCAGAGAACCAAAATCCGAAGGATTTTTCGTGAATCGCTTAGTCATACTAACTAAAGAGAACAAAAGAGTTCTAGAGATATACCTATTATTGTGATCCATTAGCTCAGTTGGCAGAGCACCTGACTTTTAATCAGGGTGTCCCGCGTTCGAGTCGCGGATGGATCACCATTTTTTTAAATAGTAATAACAACGATTTTGAATAAAAATTCAGAGTCGTTTTTTTATTTATAATAATCGTTTAACTATCGTTCGACAAGCATTTCTTAGATCTGAATATATTTGGACGTAATCTCTATTTTTATCTTTCTTATACTGAGTTATTTCAATATCTGTTCTATTTGTGAGTTCAATAAATTCTATTTTATAATCTTCTCCATCAGTACCATGAAACTTAATATATTTTATATAGCCTTCTTTTTCTGTGGGCAGTCTTTTCTTTTATCGGTTGAACGGGAAAAACTTTTGGCTAAATAAAAAAAGTGAATGCCAATATTTCACATTCACCTCTTTTAGCTGACTCAAAGCCATCATTGGTGGTTAATGTTTTTGCTGACCACTCGACCACCTATTTCCTTAAAGTCTTCAAGGCTTTACTCCAAGGAATCAACTGATCTAATAATCCGTTTAGGGAGTCTTCACTGCGATCATTTGGTTTAAATACGCTCATATCTTCAAAATCAGTAAACAAATTGAACATTACTTGTGCACGGACATCAGCCATCTGAAGTTCGCCTGCTATTAATCGAAGGGTCTCAACTGCTCGCACTCCACTGGCACTGCCGTAGCTTACAAAACCACAAGCTTTATTATTCCATTCTGAGGCTAAGTAATCGATAGCGTTTTTTAGTGCTCCTGAAGTAGAGTGATTGTATTCAGGAGTAACGAAAATATATCCATCAAATTCGGCAATTTTAGCAGCCCATTTTTTTGTATGTTCTTTTGTATACTGAGCCATTGCAGCTGGATAGGGTTCATCTAATAAAGGTAAATTGTAATGTGCTATATCTATTAGTTCAAATTCTGCATCGTCTCTTTTTTTTGCGTGCTCATATACCCATTTTGCCACTGCTTCGCCGTTTCTTCCTGGTCTAGTACTTCCTATTATAATACCTATTTTTGTCATGAAAGTTCCTCCTTATAAATTGTTGTACCATTTAATATTACCCAAATTTATTAATAAATAACAACGAATGATTAACAAAGTCTAAAATCACTACTTATGAATAAAGCGAACTTCAAACGCGTACAATTAAAGATAGTATATTAGGAGGATACCATATGATGAAATCTTTTAAAATTGCCCTTGCTTATATAGGCGTTATTGTAGGTGCTGGATTCGCTTCAGGGCAGGAAATATTGCAGTATTTTACTTCTTATGGGATCATAGGTACTGCAGGCACAATAGTATCAATAATACTTTTTGGTATTTGCGGTAAGCTGCTTGTCCAAACTGGATGTATTATGAAGGCTAATTCTCATAAAGAAGTAATTTATAAAATTGGTGGAAATCGCCTTGGAAAAATGTTAGATATAATCATGACTTTTACTTTATTCTGTGTTGGCGTAGTAATGATTGCTGGAGCAGGTGCTAATTTAAAACAACAGTTTGATCTTCCTATTATTGTAGGAAGCACATTAATCGTCTTGTTGATTGTAATCGTAAGTATGATGGATACAGACCGTGTTATTTCTATCATAGGTTCTATCACGCCTTTTTTAATTATGTTTATTGTGATCACCTGTCTTTATTCTATTAACACAATAGATCAGACGTTTAACCAATTGCAGGAAGTGGCATTAATACAACAGAAAAATTTTTCGAACTGGTTTATCTCTGCAATTAATTATGTGTCATTTAATACTGCATTAGGCGCGCCTATGGCCTTGGTTATTGGAGGAGCAGAAAAATATGAAAAAACGGCATCTGCTGGAGGACTTTTAGGAGGAATGATTGTAGGGATTTTGATTTTTTTAAGTCATTTAGCCATGTTTGGTAAAATAATTTATATTGCTGGGTATGATATGCCATTATTAGAGCTGGTTTCGTCCATATCAACTAAATTAGGTTTTGTTATGGCAATTATTTTGTTTGGAATGATCTTTAATACAGCTGTAGGTATGTTTTATGCATTTTCCGCTCGTTTCGCAAAACAAGGTTCTCGTAAATTTAAAAAGATTTTGTGTATTTTTGTTGTTATAGCGTATTTCTTGAGCTTTGTTGGTTTTACAGACTTAGTTTCTATTCTTTATCCGCTCATTGGTTATCTTGGATTTGTCTTTATATTTGTTCTAGTAAGATGGCGGTTTCGTGAACAATATGGGAAAAATGTAATAAAGAGCAGGGTTAACGATTGTTAACAGTTGTAAGAAAGTGCCTTTCGCACTTTAGCCATCAGCTACTAGCCATCAGTGCTAAGGTCAAGTCTAACAGATCAAAAATTTCAATTACATGTATAGATTGCTTATATAGTAGCTAAATCCAAAAGTTGAACTTTCATAATACATAAAAAAGCAGATAATCAAAACAAGATTATCTGCCAAGTTCTATAGTAATATAGTTTTCCTTTTAACCCTAACTACTGCCTGCTTATTCTGAGTACAGGATCGTATCTTTGACACGCAAATTCTAATCTTAGAGTGCTGTCCGCTGGTTGCTGATGGCTAAAGCGCTTTCGTTAGACTTGTTTAACAACTGTAAAATTGTCCTCAACAAGTAGCCAGTTTTGTGGAAAATCAGGTCCAAGCGCCCAATAAAAGAATCCGCGTATGCCTAAGCTTTTTACGAGATTGAATTTTGCTTGAATGCTTCGAGCATCTTCAAACCATACTACATGTTGTCGACCCTGTTCATCCCAATAGTTAAAATAAGGAGCTTGAGCAACGTAGTCGTATTCGATTCTAGCATTATACTGAAGAGCAAGTTCTACTGCTCTTACTGGGCTGACAACTCTAGCCCATTGTCCGCCAGGGACATAGGGGAGTGTCCAATCGTATCCATAAAGAGGAATGCCCATCATGATTTTATCTCTAGGTATTTGGGTGATGGCATATTCTAAAACTCTTCTCACTTCATTAATAGGGCTAACAGCCATAGGTGGGCCCCCAGACCAACCCCATTCATATGTCATGAGAAATACAAAATCTAGAACTCGACCATGTGCAGCATAATCATGACCTTCATATAGGGTACCTACTTGATCTGTAGATAATTTTGGCGCTAATGCAGAAGATACAAAATAATTTGGTTGGAAGAAATTAGCTGCTTTTGCAACAAAGGCATTATAAGCTTCTCGATTTTCACCGCCCACGTATTCAAAATCAAAATCAATACCTCTATATCCTTTTTCTTCCATGATAGAGAGCGCATTTGCAAAAAGAGTGTCTTGAATAGCGGGATTATTGAGAATGGCGGTAGCAATATCTTGGCTAAAGGTTCCATCTGCAAAATTTGTAAGAACCATTAAAGGAGCTACATTGTGTTCATAAGCCGCGATGATGGCAGGTTCATCATCTGGTGCGGTCAAATTGCCATTTGCATCTACAGCATAACTAAAAATATTTAAATAAGTCAGTTGATCCCCTACAGCCCTAACTTCTTCACCAGTGCGCTCCCTTGTTGTTTGGGTATCAATATATGCGGCCACCTCTTTTGTAGGTCTAGGACGAGGTGGAATGTATAATCTCAATCCTACTGGTAGTTGATTTGGATTTTGAATATTGTTTACTTGCATGAGGACATCTACAGGTACATTTACACGCTGGCTAATTATGTAGAGAGAATCTCCTGGTGAAACCCAATAATAGCTCCCTGTAATTGCTATAACTAATGCTTGACCTACGACTAATCTACTAGGGTCGGAGATGGCATTATCACTAGCAATCGTTTCTACTGGTAGATTATATGATTGAGATAATTTATATAGAGTATCTCCTGGTCGAACAACATGAATTTGCAAAAAATCACTTCCCCTTATTTTTTAACAGTATATTCAAATTGGCTAAATTATGTTAATGTTTACTAAAATAAAAAGAGTGCTATTTTGAGTTTTTATAGATATAGTAAAGTATATTTTGCTATAATTGAATTATCAAGAATAATAAATAAAGGATGATGGTATGAAGGACATTATAATCGTAATCATTTGTTATCTTATTGGAAATATTTCATTTTCCTTTTTGCTCACAAAATTAAAACTTAAAAAAGACATACGTGAATTCGGCAGTGGAAATGCGGGAACAACCAATGTATTAAGAGTACTAGGTAAAAAATACGCAGTTATGGTTTTAATGGGAGATGTATTAAAAGGTGTTGTAGCTGTGCTCATTGGGCGATTGTTTGGCTCTAGCCAGGTAGTGACGATTTTATGTGGATTAGCTGTTGTCATTGGTCATAATTGGCCCGCACTAATGGGTTTTAGAGGAGGAAAAGGCATTGCAACTTCTATTGGCGTGTTCTTAGTATATGACCCTATAATAGCGTTAATTTGTATTGCTATTGGAATTATTATTATAGCAGTGAGCAAATACGTTTCTCTTGGATCCATTTGTGGTATGGCAATTTTTCCTTTGGTTAATCTAGTCTTTTCAAGGGGGATTCAAAATTTCATTTTTGCATTTATTATCTCTGTTATTGCCATCTATAAGCACAGAGCAAATATTGGGCGGCTTATAAAAGGTACTGAAAACAAACTAAAATTGTAATGATTGCATTGAATAATTTACATAGAAAATAGTCATACTACAATTGAGAATTGGAGGTGACTATGATGAAAATAAACAACAGTATAGGATGTACAGTTGAAGAATGTAAATATCATGCTAAAAACCAAGATTATTGCTCACTTGATAAAATTCAAGTCACAAAAAATGCAGCTCAGGCAAGAAATCAACAAGAAACAGATTGCCATAGCTTTGAAAGCGAACTTAAGTAAATATAAAAAAAGAAAAAACCTATATGAGTAGAAGATTGATTATGAAATCTTTATAGTATATAATAGGTTAGGCAAAGAAAAATTGATTTAGAATATTTATTCTAAATCAATTTTTTATGTGGAGAAATACCATATATATGGTATAATGGGTATTCGATGTACAATATATAGAGGAGGTAGATGTTTCAAATATGGATACAGTAATTAAAAGAATATTTACGAAACAATTAGAACAAAATAGCTCGCTGACAGTTTATGATTTGTTTGACTGGAAGACGATTGATGTACTAATGAAGAATTGGAAGACGGGTAAAGTTATTGCAGATATGAAAAATTTAGAGTTCCCGGAACACTATAGCCAGACAGCATGCAATATTATTGCAACAAAATATTTCAGAAAAACAGGCGTCAGTAACGAGTTTGGATACGAGAGAAGTATGAAAGAAGTTGCACATAGGCTAGTTTGCTTTTGGGTTGATGCATTAAAAAATGAAGGCGTAATCTCAACAGAGAATGAATATAGCATACTATATGATGAATTAGTTTACGGTTTATTAAATCAGATGTGGGCACCCAATTCTCCTCAATGGTTTAATACAGGTTTATATAATAGTTATGGCATTAAAGGTGAAAAAGACGAGCTTTATTATTATGATGAAAAAGAAAAGAAAGTAGTGGAAAGTCCTGACAGATACTCTCGAACTCAAGCTTCTGCGTGTTTTATTCTTTCTGTGGAAGATAAACTCTTAGGAGAACACTCTATATCGGATCAATACGTTAGCGAGACAAAATTATTTAAAGGGGGCTCTGGAGTAGGAACGAACTTTTCTACTATAAGGGGATTAAATGAGCGATTATCTAATGGTGGATATTCATCAGGTATGATGAGCTTTTTGCAAGGCTTAGATCGAAATGCAGGGGCAATAAAATCTGGTGGAACTACTAGAAGAGCTGCAAAAATGGTGATTAACGATATCGATCATCCAGAAATAGAAAGTTTTATTACTTGGAAGGCTAAAGAAGAAAAGAAAGTTAGAGACTTAGGCAAGATGGGTTATGACACATCTATGGAAGGCGAAGCCTATGCTACTGTAGGGGGTCAAAACAGCAACAACTCTGTTCGACTAAACAAGGAGTTTATGGAAAGTGTCTTTAACTTGGCTAAAAATCCAGATGCAGAAATTGAGCTTACAGGACGAATAGATTCCTCTGTTAATAAGACTTTAAAGGTAAGTTATCTTTGGGATTTAATCAATAAGGCTGCCTGGGAATGCGCAGATCCTGGCTTGCAATTTGATGATTTGTTTAACAGTTGGCATACTTGCCCAGCTGGAGAAGATGGGAATGTAGGAGCTAAGTACAACCGCATTAATGCTACGAATCCTTGCTCAGAATACGCCTTTTTAGATGATACTTCTTGTAATCTAGCATCTATTAATGTTTTTAAATTTTATAAGGACAAAGAAAAAACATTTGATGTAGAGGGCTTTGTACATATAATAGGCCTAATACAATTTGTATTAGAGGCGTCCATTCATTGGGGACAATTTCCTACAAAAGACATTGCACGTAAAACCTATATGTTTAGAACCACAGGTCTAGGCATTGCTAATACATCATCTCTACTATTAGCTTTTGGCTTACCCTATGATTCTGAAGAAAGCAGGAATTTAGTAGGAGCTCTATCAGGAATTATGACAGGTACTTCTTACGCAGTTTCTGCCCTCATAGCTAAAAAAGTTGGCGCATTTGAAAAATATGAAATCAACAAAGAATACATGTTAAGAGTTATAAGAAATCACAGTCGGGTTGCAGGTGTTTTAGAAGGTGATTACGAAGAACTCCATTATAAACCAATAGAAATCAATCACTCTCTACTTAGAAAAATGGATTTAGACGATATTAGCCATACATTAAAACAATCATGGAAAGACGCCCTGAATAATGGTGAAAATTATGGTTACCGCAATGCACAAGTCAGTGTTATTGCACCAACAGGTACCATTTCACTAGCTATGGATTGTGGTGCAACTTCAATTGAACCTTTCTACAGCCATATTGTTTTTAAACAATTAATTGGTGGTGGCAGCCTTGAAATGGTTAATCCAGTGCTAAACATTTGTTTAGAAAATTTAGGCTATAAAGAAAATGAAATCAATGAAATTATGGATTATATATTAGAAAAGGATGGAGACGGTTTAGTTAAACATGATAGCGTAGTAGGTGCTCCTCATTTAAAAGAAGAGCATTATAAGATTTTCGATACGGCAAACCAGATAAGGCCAGAGGGTCATGTACTTATGGTATCTACTATTACTCCACTAATTAGTGGATCTGTATCAAAAACCGTAAATCTTCCAAATGATGCTACAGTAGAAGATGTGGCCAATATTCACAAATTAGCTTGGCAAACAGGTGCTAAAGCTATTGCAATTTATAGGGATGGATGTAAAGTAAGTCAGCCACTAACGAGTCGCACCAGCCATGAAAAAGAAAAACAATTAGAAGAATACTCATATTTGGAATTATTAGGGTATAGCCGCAATTGTATAAAGAATGTTCCAAATAGAAAAAAACCTGGTGGCATGAGACTTAGTCGTACCCATGCTGCAAAAATCGGAGATATTGAATTATATATTACCCTTGGTTTTTATGAGGATGGAAAAATGGCAGAAGTCTTTGTATCTACGGATAAAGAAGGAACCGTTGTAAAAGGTCTTTTAGCATCCTTATCGAAATCTTTGTCTAATATGTTGCAATACAATATTCCTCCAAAAGAAATATCCAGAATGCTTAGAGGACAACAATACGAACCATCTGGTTTTGTGGCAAGACACCCATATATTAAATTTGCAAGCTCCATTTCTGATTTATTGAGCAAGATTATCGACATTGAACTTGGAGATTTTAGCAGATGTCAAGTCAAGCCACAGACCTTTACTTTTGTAAATCAAATGAGCCAAGAAGTAGATGTAGTTCAAGAAAACAAATCAAAAGAATCAACTGAAGTTGAAGGTGAAAGAATCTACGGAGAGACATGTTCTAGCTGTGGTGGAGCCCGTATGGTAAAGAACGGAACGTGCAAAGTGTGTTTGGATTGTGGAACGACGACAGGATGTAGCTGACGTGAGTCCGCTCGCCAAATAAATCGACGAGTCCATTCCCAAGGACTAAAGTAAAAAGATAATAGGAGAAGAAATATGGAAGGAATCAATCAAAAAGTATTGCCGGCTATTTCAACTATGAAGGATTTTGAAAAATTTTTAGAAAGCTCTTATGAATTTTGTATCGTTATGGATTTTCACATTGGACAATTAAATGCTATTTCTACTATGGCTGAAAGGGCTAGAAAGAGCATCATTATTCATGTGGACTTGATTAAGGGATTAAGTAGGGATGAATATGCAGCCATATACTTATGCCAGAATATAAAACTAGCAGGATTGATTTCTACTCATTCTAGTGTCATACAAACGGCTAAGAAGAAAAATAAAATAGCGATTCAGAGAATCTTCTTAATTGATGGTCAATCTCTAGAAAAGAGCTATAGACTGATTGAAAACTCAAAACCAGATTATGTAGAGGTTCTACCTGGCTTAATGCCAAGGATGATTTCTACAGTAAAAGAGAATATAAAGATTCCTATTATAACAGGTGGATTGATTACTACTGCTGAAGATATTGAAGAGGCAATTAAAGCAGGCGCTGTAGCAGTGACCACATCTAATAGGGAATTATGGAAGTTAAATGATAGAGAATAAATAAGACGAGCTGTTTTTCATGCTATGAATTATTTCTCAAATAATGTTGACGTACTGTTTCTATCGTGCTACAATATAGTTAAGTTAATAGTTGCAGAGAATGGGAGAAAGCACATTAGTCGATTTTTTAATTAAAATCGGTTTAATGTGCTTTTTATTTATCTAGAAATAAAAGAATTAGTCTTTCATAGCTCTGAAAAATATAAATTTGGAGGAATTACAATGTATGATGTAGTGGTTATCGGTGCTGGTATTATTGGTACCTCAATTGCTAGAGAACTATCCAAATATGAAGCAAAAGTCCTTGTGCTTGAAAAAGCAAATGATATAGCAAATGGCACTACTATGGCCAATAGCGCCATTGTACATTCAGGATACGATCCAGTGCCAGGAACAAAGAAAGCTGAATTTAATGTAAAGGGTAATCTTATGTACCCTCAAATCTGTAAGGAATTGGATGTACCATTTAAGAGTATTGGTTCCATCACTATCGCATTGACGGATGAAGATGTGGAAACGCTAAATGAATTAGAAGAACGATCTAAGATAAATGGTGTACCAGTACAAAGATTGACTAGAGAAGAAATATTAGAAAGAGAACCAAATGTAAACAAAGAGGTAAAAGCAGGTCTTCTTGCACCAACAGCTGGTATTGTTGGTCCATGGGAATTAGCTATTGCCTGCATGGAAAATGCTATGGAAAATGGTGTAGAACTTGTCCTTAACAATAAAGTAGAAGAAATTGAAAAGACTGAAACAGGTTTTAGAATTACTACAAATGAGGGTATATATGAAGCAAAAGTAGTAATCAACTGTGCAGGGGTTTATGCAGACGAATTAAATGCTAAAGTTCATGGCGAAGAATTTGCTATTAAGCCAAAATCAGGAGAGTATTTCGTATTAGATAAGCGTTCAGGTAATATCGTTAACTCTGTAATTTTCCCTTGTCCAGCGAAGAAGAGCAAAGGAGTATTAGTAATTCCAACGGTACATGGAAATACCTTATTAGGGCCGACCTCTACGCCAATTGAAGATAAAGAAGGAAACGAAACGACGAAAGAAGGTCTTGATTATGTTCGAGATCAAGTTGGCAGAATGGTTGAAAACATTCCATTTGGTAATGTGATACGCTCCTTTACTGGTTTAAGAGCTACTGCAGATAGAGGAGATTTCATAATTGAAGAATCAAAAAAATGTCCTGGTTTTATTAATGTAGCAGGAATTGAATCCCCAGGCTTAACTGCTGCACCAGCGATAGCACTAGAGGTAGAGGGCTTAGTAAAAGGCATATTAAATGACTTAAAACCAAATAAAAACTTTAACCCATATCGAAACAGGGTCATCCACTTTGAAGAATTACCTGTTGAAGAAAAAGGCGAAATTATTAAAGAAAATCCTCAATATGGCAATATTATCTGCAGATGTGAAAAAATCACAGAAGGTGAAATTGTAGATTGTATTCATAGAAAAGGTGGGGCTACAACTGTAAAAGGTGTTAAGAAAAGAGTGCGACCAGGAACGGGAAGATGTCAGGGTGGCTTCTGTGAACCAAGAGTAGTAGAAATCTTAGCTAGAGAATTAGGTAAAAATATGGATGAGATCGTATACGATGGTCCAGAATCAAGAATTCTTATTGGTCGAACCAAAAAATAAGGATTATACAGTAGTCATTTAAATTGTGGAGGTGTAGAAATGTCACAGTATGATGTGATAGTAGTAGGTGGAGGTCCTGCAGGTTTAGCAGCAGCTATAGAAGCCCATAAAAAAGGTGTGGGAAAAGTTTTAGTCCTCGAAAGAGATCGAGAGTTAGGTGGAATTTTACAACAGTGTATTCACAATGGTTTTGGTTTACATCAATTTAAAGAGCAGTTGACAGGTCCACAATACGCTCAACGATTTATTGATGAGCTAAAAGGATTAAATATTGAATACAAACTTAATACCATGGTATTAGAGATTACAGAAGATAAACAAGTGCATGCCATAAACAAAAAAGATGGCTATCAAATATACAATGCAAAAGCTGTAGTATTAGCAATGGGTTGCAGGGAGAGGACTAGGGGCGCAATCAGCATTCCTGGAAAAAGACCTGCCGGTGTTATGACAGCAGGTGCAGCTCAAAGATACATCAATATGGAAGGATATATGGTAGGCAAAAAAGTCGTTATTTTAGGTTCAGGAGATATTGGACTGATTATGGCGAGGCGTATGACTCTTGAAGGAGCTAAAGTTGAAGCAGTAGTTGAAGTTATGCCATTCTCTGGTGGCTTAAATCGAAATATCGTCCAGTGTTTACATGACTATGATATCCCTCTTTTACTGAGTCATACCATTACAGATATAAGGGGGAAAGATCGAGTAGAAGGAGTAACTGTTTCTAAAGTAGATGAGAACAGGCAACCTATACCTGGAACGGAAATCAATTATGATTGTGATACAGTACTACTATCTGTAGGATTAATTCCTGAAAATGAAATATCTGAAGATCTAGGTGTAGGTATGGATGGCGTAACAAAAGGTCCCTTAGTGAATGAATCTATGGAGACAACTGTAGAAGGCGTCTTTGCTTGCGGTAATGTACTACATGTTCACGATTTAGTAGACTTTGTAACAGAAGAGAGTCAAAGAGCAGGGAGAAATGCAGCAAAATATGTATTAGAAGGAATTCATAAAAGAGAAAGTGTAATTCATACAAAAGCTGGGAACGGTATTAGTTATACCATTCCACATAGTATTGCTATTGAAAATATTGATGAAAAAGTAAAATTATTCATGCGCCCAAGAAATGTGTATGAAAATGTAAAATTAATCGTTATAGCAGACGATGAAATTATCAAAACGGCTAAGAAAAAACACATGGCACCTGGTGAAATGGAAAATATCACCATTGAAAAATCTCTGTTAGAAAATAAAGACTATAAAATATTAAAAGTAGAAGTTGTTAAGGAGAGTGAATAATATGGAAAAAAAAGAACTAATCTGTATTGTTTGTCCAAAAGGATGTCATTTAGAAGTTGCTCAAGAAAATGAAGGTTTTAATGTAACTGGTAATCAATGTAAAAGAGGGCCTGTATACGCTCAAAAAGAACTGACAGAACCAACAAGAGTTCTGACGACCACTGTTAAAATAAAAAACGGTATATTAAACAGAATCCCAGTAGTAACAGAAGGTGAAATCCTAAAAGAATCCTTAGAAGATGCTATGCAGATTTTAAATAAAATCGAATTAGAAGCTCCAGTTAAAAGCAATCAAGTAGTTATTAAGGACTTATTAGGTTCAGGAGTAAATGTAGTTGTATCAAGAAGTATGGATGCTATTTAAATTAAGGTGGTCAGGTGGTCAGCTTTAAGGTGGTCAGCAAAAACATTAGCCACCGATGGTGGCTTTGAGGTAGCTGAAAAAGGTGAATGCAAAATATTAGCATTCACTTTTTTTATGTACTAGGAAACCTTCATGGAATGTATACACAAGGTATGATGAAAATTAGGTCATTTATTTTCGTGGGAAAGTCCTACTTTTGACCCGTAAGACATGACCCTGGCACTGATGACTGAAGACTGGCCGCTGGTAGCTAATGCGCCGCAGGCGCTTTCTTGTTTAGCTCAAAAAACACATCTCGCCTATAGGCGAGTTTTCAGCATTCCGCTTTCCGCTAATAGGTTTTTCCCGCCCAACCGTCCGACCAACTAATAAACGAAAAATTTCACTTTACAAGACAATTGTAGTAAAATAGAATTTACTAGTTATAAAGAGAAAGTAAAAAATAAATGAGTAAGGTGATATTTTGGAAGATAAGACGAAAGATGAACACGTGCACCGTTTGCAATATGGGGAGAAGGAAATACTCCTTATTGCAACGGCACATGTATCAAGGCATAGCGTAGAAGAAGTGAGAAGAGTTATAGAGGAAGAAAAACCTGATTCTATTTGTATTGAACTAGATGAAGGTCGTTATAAGTCCCTCAAAGAGAAGGATAAATGGAGAAATACGGATCTAATTCAAGTGATAAAGGATAAAAAAGTAGGCTATATGTTTGCCAATATCTTACTCAGCAATTATCAGAGAAAAATTGCAGAACAGTTTAATATTAGCGCAGGTCAAGAGATGATTCAAGGCATTAAATGTAGTGAGGAGACTGGTGCTCATTTAGTTCTTGCCGATCGAAATATCCAGACTACCTTTATCCGAGTATGGCGAGGAGTATCTTTTTGGGGTAAGATGAAGCTCCTTACAAGTATTGTGTACAGCTTAATAGATGATGAGGAAATTACAGAAGAGGATTTAGAGCAGATGAAAGGCGAGGATATGCTCACTTCTGCTATGTCTGAAATGGGAAAAGCTTTTCCTGGTTTAAAGACCTATCTAGTAGATGAAAGAGATCAGTATCTAGCCAATAAGATAAAAAATGCCCCAGGCAAAAAAATCGTTGCTGTATTAGGGGCTGCCCATGTATTAGGCGTCAAAGAGGAGATTTATAAAGAACAAGATATGGAGAAAATCACAGAAATACCTCCTAAATCTTCTCTGTCAAAGATTGCACAATGGTTTGTTCCGGTATTAATCGTGGCTTTGATTTTATTTACTTTTTCAGTGGATTCTGTTGCAGGTATAGAACAGCTAAAAAGTTGGCTTATATGGAACTCTAGTATGGCTGCTTTAGGAACTATTATAGCATTAGGGCATCCTTTAGCTGTCCTTGTATCCTTTTTGTTAGCTCCGATGAGTGCATTGCATCCATTAATAGCCGTAGGCTGGTTTTCAGGAATAGTAGAGGCACATTATAGAAAGCCTAAGGTAGAGGACTTTGAGGACTTAGCAAAAGACTTAAGCACAATTAAAGGGCTATGGAAGAATAAGGTGACTAGGGTATTATTAGTTGTTATGTTTGCTAATTTAGGAAGTGTATTTGGAACAATAATAAGCGGTGTAGATATTGTTAATTCCTTTGTCAATACCATATTCTAATAAAGAATAGTGATGAATCAAAAGCAATATTATTTAAATGAGGATTCATTATGTATAGAAAGGATGTTATAAATGGAAGAGGGAAAAATATATTATTCATATAATGGTAATTTAGAAGATGAGGAAACTTTAGAAAAAAGAGCAATTCCCAAAAATGCAGTTTATGAAGTAATGAAGATGGTGCAGGCTAAGCCTTTGTTTTTTGAAGATCATATGGAACGTTTCGTGAATTCTACAAAGAAATTAGGTTATACTATGACCTTGTCCAATGAAGAGGTATTAACGGAGATGATCCTCCTAACAAGAGTAAATCTCAATAAAAATACAAATGTTCAAATCGTTTACATTCCTGTAGAAAATAGTGATGGCTTTGACTTTATGGTATCTTTTACGGACGGTTTGTCTGCAACAGATGAGCAGAAAAATCAAGGTGTTGGCGTAGAAACAGTGATTATAGAAAGGCATAATCCTGCTATTAAGACCGTTGGATCTTCCTATAAAGGACAAATTAAAGCTCAATCTAAATATGAAGATACTTTCGAAATTCTATTAGTAAACAAAGAAGGATATATTACAGAGGGAAGCAGATCTAATGTTTTTTTTGTGAAAAATAAAAAAGTTATCACTACTCCAGCTCAAAATGTTTTATTAGGCGTGACTCGTAAGTATATATTAGAGCTTTGTGAAAAAAATCAAATTGAAGTAGAATATCGAGATATTTCAGAAGAAGAAGTCTACGAAATGGATGGGGCTTTTTTGACAGGGACTACAGTAGATGTAACTCCTATCATAAAAGTCAATAATAGATCCTTTAAGGAAATAGATAAGACAATTATTACCTTAAAAAATCAATATGAAGAACTCATGAGGGAGTACTTAGAGAACTTTGAGGCGAATTAATGAAATGCATTGTTTCTGAAGATATCAGCCAAGAATCTTATTATAGCCTCTTACAATTTTCTAAAGACTTTATGTTTATTCGAAAATATGAGAATTTATATAGAGGGATTGATAGTCATGCAGATTTGCAGTGCTTTCCTCTAGAAGATAATGTGGTGGTAGTGCATCCTGAAATTCACCCTAAAACAATTGAGGAAGCAAAAACTATGGGTATAGACTTTTTATATGGAAAGACAAAGTTAGAAAAAAAATACCCTAAGGATATACCTTATAATGTGGCAAGAATTGGCAAAAATGTTTTGCACTATATAGAATATATGGATCCTATTGTAAAAATGGAGTTAGAATCTAGAAAATACAATTTTATTAATGTAAAACAAGGCTATACAAGGTGCTCTGTACTCTCTTTAGGGAATCATAGTATTATAACAGCAGATGAAGGAATTGCGAAAGAAATTAGGGAAAACAGTATCGATGTACTTTTAATACAAGGTGGACATATTGATCTACCTGGCTTTAATACAGGTTTTATAGGTGGAGCTTGTGGAGTAATCCAGGAGAAGGGCATTGTTTTATTTAACGGAGATATCGCCCTTCATCCAGATTATATAAAGATTTGCTCTTTGTTAAAGGCGAAAGGATATGACTATAAGTGCCTAAATCATGGGCCTTTAACTGATGTAGGAAGTATTTTCTTTCTCCCTTAGAGAATGTTATACCAGCTGATTCTCTCTTTCTCATATATATGCTTAAGATAATAACTGAGCTTTGAGAGATTTTCTAGAGCTCCACCTACATCTTGTACTTCAAAGTAGGCATCGGCTTCTCTTATGGCTTCTTCAATATTGTCAATTTCATCATGGCCAACATAGGTCATCCATAAAGTAGAGGTTGGTTTCCACTTTCTTTTAAAAGAATCGTAGATCTTTTGGGATTCTTCCCAGTCCTCTTCCTTTACTAGGGTTTGTATTTCAACAAGATCTTTTGATAAGATGTTCGAAGTTTCTTCAATCTCGCTGTATAAATAAGTAGCACCGAATAAATAAACCGCAACAAGGGCAATAGAGATGAATAAAGGTTTCATATTATTGCTCCTTTCTGTGGAAATATAGACTTCCATCACTTACATATGCTAGAAATACTTCCTTATCGGAGACTATTCCGTTCTTCTTAAGTTCTGTGTCAAGCCATTTTTCTGCAATATTTCCTTCTTTTAGATTTTCATGCAGCCTTAGTCCATCTGCGATCACGTTAACAGGTAAGGAAGAATTATCCTTACAGATAATGCTCATTTGCCCATTCGTTTCAAGTATAATAGTGTTGATTTCATGTAATAAGGGATGTCCTTGCGAGCGCAGCTCCTCATGAAGATCACTTAAACTAATTCGTTGAGCCTTCATTTCTTTTTCCTGTAAAACGCCATCTTTCATAAGAAAAGAAGGTTTTCCTGTAATAAATCTCCTGCCAATACGAGTTTTTAGTATTCCGAAAATCATAAAGGAATCTATGAATAGCATGGCAATTAAAGGAACTAGGCCATTAAATAATGGCGTATCAATGCTTTCTAAGGGACCAGTAGCAATATCTGCTGTCATAATGGTGACGATTAATTCGGAAGGTTGCATTTCGCCAACTTGCCTTTTTCCCATTAAGCGGATGACTAAAAAGACGGCTAAATACAAAATGACTGTTCGAATAAAAATAATATGCAAAAGATATCACCTCATAAGTAATCTCAGCTATTAGTATTAACGTTATTTTAAAAAAAATCCTATATAAAAGAGTTATATGTGAAATGGTAAATTTATAAAGAAAAAAAACATCATAATTATAAAAAAATCATAAAATTTGTTTTTTATGGTTACACTTGGGTAAGACTGGTATAATATATAACAATAACCTATTTAGGGGGTAAAGGCATGTGTATAGCAGCTTTTTTTGATGTAGATGGTACATTGTACAGAGATTCTCTTATGGTTGAACACTTTAAAAAATTAATAAAATATGAAGTACTAGATCCAGCTATATGGCATGGAAGTGCTAAAAAGAAGTTTGAAAATTGGGCAAAGAGACATGGAGATTACGAAGACTTCCTATTAGAAATTGCAAATATTCATATAAGCCACTTAAAAGGAATAGATAAGGATTACATCAATTTTATAACAGAGCAAGTAGTCAGTTTAAAAGGCGATAGGGTATACCGATTTACAAGAGACCGAATTAATTGGCATAAGAAGCAAGGTCATATGGTAATCTTTGTATCTGGAAGCCCCTCTTTTATACTTGAAAAGATGGCTGAAAAATACGACGTAAAATTATACAAAGGCACAGAGTACTTAGTAGATGAAGAAAATAAATTTACTGGTGAGCTCATTCCTATGTGGGAATCGGAGAGCAAAATGGTAGCCATAGATGAATTTGTCCGTAAATACAATATTGATTTAGAAAAGAGTTATTCTTATGGTGACACCAATGGCGATTATGATATGTTGAAAATCGTAGGGCATCCAGTGCTGATTAACCCTATAAAAAAACTTGTTGATAGAGTTCAAAAGGATCAAGAACTTATGGATAAGGCAGAATTTATTGTGGAGAGAAAAGACGTGATTTATAAGATACCGTCTAATGTGGAAACGCTTTAAGGTGGTGATTCTAGGTGGTCAGGTGGTCAGGTGGTAAGGTGGTAAGCAAAACCATGACACCACCGCTGGTGGTATAGACTTACATCTAGCTATTAAAGTGTGTAGTGGTGGACGACTATGTCCGCCAGCTATATATTACAATGTGGCAGGGAGGCTTTGATTTCATCAGTAAAGATATAAAATTATTCATCATAGAGTTGACATTTTGAGATAAAAGTATTATATTTTTATATAAAATGAAAGAAAGACTGTGAAGAGGACGAGTAGGTTAGACCGGTTACAAGAGAGGAGATACATTTGCTGGAAGTATTTCTTAATTAGGCTATCTGAATACCACCTTGGAGTCATGGGCTGAAATAAGTAAGTCTTATCGGTACATACCGTTATCATGTATGAAAGTGGATTTATATCAATTAAGGTGGAACCGCGGAATTTTTTCGTCCTTTGCAATAACAAGCGAAGGATTTTTTTATGCGAAAATACGATAATTTAAACAAACACAGGAGGATCAATATGATAAAAGTTACATTAAAAGATGGCATTGTTCATGAATACAAAGATAATATTACTATTTACGAAGTGGCTAAAAGCTTAAGCGACGGTTTAGCAAGAGTGGCTTGTGCTGGCGAATTAAATGGTGAATTAGTAGACTTACGAACAGAAATTACAGAAGATTCACAATTAAATATTTTGACTTTTGATAGTGAGGGAGGAAAGCACGCATACTGGCATACTAGTACTCACATTATGGCGCAAGCTGTCAAAAGGTTATTTCCAAAGGCAAAGCTAGCAATAGGACCAGCTATTGACAATGGTTTTTATTATGATTTTGATGTAGAAAAAACATTTACACCAGAAGATTTAGAGAAGATTGAAGCAGAAATGAAAAAAATCATCAAAGAAAAAAATGAAATCGTAAGATTTACTTTACCGAGAAAAGAAGCTCTAGAAAAAATGATCGCTATGGGAGAAGATTACAAGGTAGAGCTTATTGAAAACTTGCCAGAAGACGCTATTATAAGCTTTTATTCACAAGGAGATTTTATAGATCTTTGTGCAGGACCCCATTTGATGAATACAGGTAGTGTAAAAGCCTATAAGCTATTGAGTATAGCTGGAGCTTATTGGCGAGGGGACGAAAAGAACAAAATGCTCCAAAGAATTTATGGGATTTCATTCCCGAAGAAGAGTCAAGTAGAGGAATACGTAGAGAAAATAGAAGAGGCAAAGAAGAGAGACCACAGAAAATTAGGAAAAGAACTGGACTTGTTCTCTTTACATGAAGAAGGCCCTGGATTTCCATTTTTTCATCCAAAGGGTATGGTTCTACGAAATCAATTAGAAAACTTCTGGAGAGAAGAGCATACAAAAAGAGGTTATAGCGAAATCAAAACGCCAACCATATTAGATGTAGAGCTTTGGAAGAAGTCGGGACACTGGGACAATTACAGTGAAAACATGTATACAACAGAAATAGACGAAAAGCAATTCGCTATTAAGCCTATGAACTGTCCTGGCTCTATGATGATTTATGAAAATCATATGCATTCTTACAGAGATCTTCCTGTGAGAATGGGTGAACTAGGATCTGTTCATCGTCACGAGCTATCAGGTGCATTACATGGGCTTATGAGAGTTCGTAACTTTACCCAAGATGATGCTCATATTTATATGACTCCTGAGCAGATGAAAGATGAGCTGGTTGGAGTAATTGAGTTGACAGATTATATATACAATGTCTTTGGCTTTAACTATCATATAGAATTATCTACAAGGCCCGAAAAATCTATTGGGTCTCAAGAACAGTGGGATAGAGCTACAGATGTTCTTAGAGAGGCTTTAGAATTTTTGGGAAAAGAGTATCAAGTAAATGAAGGAGATGGGGCTTTCTATGGTCCTAAAATCGACTTCCACTTAGAGGACTCTCTAGGAAGAACATGGCAATGCGGTACGATACAATTAGATTTTCAATTGCCTGAGAGATTTGATTTGACTTATGTAGGCTCAGATGGAGAAAAACATAGACCTGTAATGGTACATCGTACCGTACTTGGAAGTATTGAGAGATTCATAGGAATCTTAGTTGAGCACTTTGCAGGTGCATTCCCATTATGGTTGACACCTCAACAAGTAATCATCTTGCCAATCGCTCCAATTCATCACGAATATTGTGATAAAATCAAAAAGCTATATCGAGATAATGGTATAAGAGTAGATGTAGACTTTAGAGATGAAAAAATCGGCTATAAGATTAGAGAAGCTCAATTGCAAAAGACTCCTTATATGCTTGTAGTAGGAGATAAAGAAGTAGAGAATAATACCGTATCTGTAAGATCCAGAAAAGACGGAGACCAAGGCTCTAAAGATTACAATGAATTCTTGAATGAGATTTTAGAAGAAATAAATACGAAACAGATTTAAGTGGTAAGTTCTAAGTTCTATGTAAAAGCACAAGGTCACTTTTAGTGACCTTAAGCTTATAGTGGCTATAGGCGGATGCAAATTATTGATTACTGAACTCTTGCACCAAAGGAATACCCCAGGTATTTACTTAGAACTTACAACGTAGAACTTACAGCATAAAAAAAGCCCACAAGGGCTTTTTTTATGCTGATTTTAAGATGGTGTCTAATTCATCCCCATTAATCGTTTCTTTAGCTAATAAGATTTCAGCTATTTTGTGCAATTTGTTTATGTTTTCATAAATTACGCTATTGGCCATATTATAACAATCATCTAATATGGTGTTTATTTCTTCGTTGATAATATCTGAACTTGAAAAATCTTCTCGTTTATTAAAGGTTTTATTTTTGTAATGGCTCATACCGTATTCACAAACCATAGCAGATGCAATTTCATTGGCTTTTACCAAATCATTTTGAGCCCCCGAAGAAATTTCCTTAAAGATGATTTCTTCTGCTGCTCTTCCTGCTAGTAGTATGGTGATCTTGTTTTTGAGCTCTTCTTTCGTCAAAATAAATTTATCTTCACTTGATGTGTTTAGTACAAAACCTAAGGCTTTACCGTGAGGGATAATAGAAATTTTTTCAATATTATCATTATTAAGCACGCTACCTACTAAAGCATGACCACCTTCATGGAAGGCGACAATATGCTTTTCCTTATCTGTCAATACGGTGGTTTTGTTTTTAATACCAGCAACTGTTTTAATTAAAGCTTGATTAAGTTCCTCATTACCAATTTCGTTTAAATTATGTTTTACAGCTAATAAGGCGGCTTCATTTATTACATTTGCTAAATGAGCACCAGACATGCCATGGGTTTTTTTGGCTAGAGAAGCAATGTCTACATCATTTTTTACAGGTTTGTTTTTAAAGTGAACCTTCAAAATTGCTTCTCTAGCTTTTACACTAGGATTACCTACATATACGTGTCGATCAAATCTGCCCGGTCTTAAGAGTGCTTTATCCAAGATGTCCATTCGGTTTGTTGCTGCAATTACTATGACATTATCATATTCGTTAAAACCATCTAATTCCACTAATAGTTGGTTGAGGGTCTGATCTCTCTCACTATTATTATCCACGCTTCTTGAGATCCCTATTGCATCTAATTCATCAATAAATATGATGCAAGGTGCGTTTTTTTTGGCTTTTTCAAATAGAGAACGAATTCGGCTTGCGCCAATACCTACAAATTTTTCCACGAATTCAGAACCGCTAGCGTATAAGAATGTGGCTTTTGTCTCTCCTGCTAAAGCTTTTGCAAGTAATGTCTTCCCTGTTCCCGGAGGTCCGTAAAACAAAACGCCTTTAGGGATTTTAGCTCCAATTTTCAAGTACTTATTAGGATTTACTAAAAAATCGCAGAGCTCATTCATTTCATCTTTAATTTCATCGAGACCTGCTACATCGTTAAAGGTGATATTGCTTTTTTCTGTTATATCCTTTTTCTCTTCCTTAATAGAAGTGTTTGTTATAAATTGTGGGATATAGGCTGATTTCTTCTTATAAACTAAGTTGCCAACTAAGATAAATAATAGAGAAAGCCTAATCCATGGTGTGTTTAGTAAACCTAAGGCTTGAATATTTAGGAGTGACAAAGCTAATAAGGTTACTGCAGTTGTAGTCAAAATTTTCTCTTTGTACTTTAGCATCTTTTTCACTCTCCTTTTTTCTTGATAATATCTTGTGCAAATAGTAAAATATAATGAATCAAAATTGAATAAAAAGATAGTAAGTTTTTCCTCAAGTACTTAAACTAGGTTAAAAAAGTGTTACGAAAATATTATGGACAAATTATTAAAAAATATTTGACTATGATTACATAAGATGATATACTCTATTAGAAAACAAAGTAGAAGTTCACTTCTCACCTTAGGTTCTTGGGAGCAAAGGTAAATATTACGTGAAATTACGAACATGTATAAACGTGTATATTTATGAGCAGGTAGAACTTTGTCTATCTGCTTTTTTTCTTTTGTAAAGAGTTTTCTTTTTAAAATGCTGTTTCTATTTTTATGTGGTATGGATACTTAATAAGCTGAATGTGGAAAGCGGAAAAAAGAAACTTGAGTATATTGTTTAGAAAAGACGTTATAGCAAACAAAAGAAATATTGTTTATAAATTGGGGAAATGATTTTTCTCATTTAATTATATGGAGGTGTGTTAATATTAGCAAGGAATTCCAAATCAACGAACAAATCAGAGATAAGGAAGTAAGAGTAATTGACCAGGATGACAATCAGCTAGGAGTTATGAGTGGCAGAGAAGCTCAGAGATTAGCAGATGAAAGGGAATTAGATTTAGTTAAAATATCCCCTAATGCAAAACCACCTGTTTGCAGAATATTAGATTATGGAAAGTTTCGATATGAGCAAAGCCGCAAAGAGAAAGAAGCTAAAAAGAAACAAAAAGTAATTAATATTAAAGAAATTAGAATGTCTGCAAATGTTCAAGAACATGACTTAGATGTAAAGGCAAAAAATTGTCGCAAATTCTTAGAAAATGGAGATCGAGTAAAGGCTTCTGTGCGCTTTAGAGGCAGAGAGATGTCTTATACAAACGTGGGAAAAGATTTGCTATTAAAGTTTGCTGAAAAAGTCTCTGATGTTGGTAAAATGGAGAAACCACCTAGATTAGAAGGTAGAAGTATGGTTATCAACCTTGTGCCTTTAAAAGAAAACAATTAAATGCTAATGTCAAACTTTCGTTTGATGATATAAATAATAGCAATGTAGACGAAGGAGGAAGTAAAATGCCAAAAATGAAAAGTCATAGAGGAGCAGCAAAGAGATTTACTGTAACAAAATCAGGTAGAGTAAAAAGAGCTAAAGCTTTCAAAAGTCATATCTTAACAAAAAAGAGTGCTAAGAGAAAGAGAAACTTAAGACAAACTGGTTATTTAATGGGCGCAGATGCTGAAAATATAAAGAAAATATTACCTTATTAATATAAAGACTGATAGGAGGTTAAGCAAGTGGCAAGAGTAAAAAAAGCAGTAAATGCTAAGAAAAAACATAAAAAAATATTAAAATTAGCAAAAGGATATTACGGTGCGAAAAGCAAACAATATAGACCAGCTAATGAAGCGGTAATGAGAGCGCTTCGTTCTTCTTATGTAGGTAGAAAACAAAAGAAGAGAGATTACAGAAGCTTATGGATCACTAGAATCAATGCAGCAACAAGAATGCACGATTTGAGTTACTCTAGATTTATGAATGGTCTTAAAAAAGCGGAAGTGCAAATTGACAGAAAAATCCTTGCTCAATTAGCTGTTAACGATCCAGATGGATTCAAACAATTAGTTGATATTGCAAAAAGTAAGTTAGCATAACACAACAATTAAGACCTCTTATTGAGGTCTTAATTCATTTACAATACGCTGTGTTCTCATGATTTAGATTATTTAATGGAGATGTGCAAAGTGGAAAGGTATAGCCTTTTAAAGAGATTTATAAATTATTTGAAAGATCGCCAAATGTATAGCAGAAAATGGTTTAATCCAACTCAAATATTAGTCGTCGGTTTTGCAATCATGATATTAATTGGAGCTCTTATACTCATGACTCCTTTCTCCTCTGCTTCAGGAGAGTGGACAGATTTTGTTTCTGCACTTTTCACTGCTACTTCAGCAGTATGTGTAACAGGATTAATCGTTGTCGATACTGGTACATATTGGTCCGGGTTTGGGCAATTTGTTATTATCGCATTGATTCAAATCGGTGGATTGGGCTTTATGACCTTTACGACTTTAGCCTTTTTTATTGCAAGAAAGAGAATTGGGCTAAAAGAGCGACTTGTGCTCCAAGAGGGATTTAATGCCTATAATCTCGGGGGTATTGTAAAATATACGAAGTACGTCTTACTGTATACCTTTACTGTAGAGCTAATAGGTGCAGTACTCCTTACCATTGGGTTTACACCAGATTACGGTTTGGGTAGGGGTATTGTTATGGGGGTATTTCATTCTATATCCTCATTTTGTAATGCTGGATTTGATTTGATTGGAAATTACCGAAGTATAACAGGTTATGTAGACAACTATATTATAACTATTACAATTGGAATGCTGATCGTAATAGGAGGATTGGGATTTTTTGTAGCCAGTGATATATTTAAAAAGCGAAGTTTTAAGAAGCTAGTTGTCCATACAAAATTAGTACTTATCATCAATATCGCTTTGCTTGTGGTGGGGATGATTTTGTTTTTCCTTTTTGAATACAATAATCCTGGAACAATGAAAGATTTGCCATTAGATGTCAAAATATTGGCCTCGTGGTTTCAATCCGTAACACCTAGAACAGCGGGTTATAATTCTTTAGATCTAGGAGCTATGACCACAGCGTCTTCATTTTTGACTATAATACTCATGTTTATTGGTGCTTCTCCTGGTTCTACCGGTGGTGGAGTTAAAACCACTACTTTTGCTACCATACTACTTACCGTAGTATCTGTATTAAAAGGTAAAGATGAGATAGAAGTATTTAAAAAAACTATTGTCATCAACGTAGTAAAAAGGGCCCTGTCTGTTGTATGCATAGCACTCTTCGTTGTCATCGTGGCAATAGCGATTCTAAGTTTTACAGAAGATGCAAGTTTTCTAGAAATCTGTTATGAAGTAGTGTCAGGATTTGCTACAGTAGGTTTGACAATGGGTATTACGCAAGAGTTAACTACTGTAGGAAGATTGGTAATTATTTTAACTATGTTTATTGGACGATTAGGGCCGCTTACTATTGCCTTGGCCGTAGCCCAATTACAGTCGTCAAGTCACAAAGGAAAATATAGATATCCAGATGGAGATATTTTAGTAGGGTAGGTGTGAATGATGAAAAATCAATTTGCAGTAATAGGTATAGGAAGGTTTGGGTACAGTTTGGCCACTTCTCTATACAATTTAGGCTACGATGTAATAGCTATTGATGTAAGAGAAGATATCATTAGAAATATATCAGATAAAGTTACGTACGCTGTTCAGGCAGATGCCACCAATATGGATACTTTAGAGGAACTTGGTCTAAGAAATGTAGAAGTTGCAATTGTGTCTATTGGAACAGATGTTAATAAGAGCATTTTAGCTGCTTTGAATGCCCTAGAGCTTGGCATTAAAAAAGTTTATGCCAAAGCCTTAAATGAACAACAAGCCAAAGTCCTTTATAAAATTGGGGTGCACAAGGTATTTTTACCCGAACGGGATATGGGAAGAAAAGTTGCTCACAATATCGTCTCAAACAATATCTTAGATTTAATTGAATTAGACCCAAACCATAGTGTTATGGAAATTAACGCCCTAGAAGAATGGGGAGGTAAGAGTCTTGCAGAGTTGGACTTGCGGGCTAAGCACGGTATTAATGTCATTGCAGTAAAAAGAGGAGATCACTTAAATATCTCTCCTAAACCAACAGATAAAATCTGGAAAGACGATATTTTAGTTTGTATAGGTGACAATAAAACTCTCTATTCCTTGCAAAGCTAAGGTGATTCTATGCAGTATATAGAAAGTCATGAAAACAAAGCTATAAAACACCTACAAAAGCTGAAGATGAAAAAATACCGAGAGAGCTCAAAAGAGTATATCTTAGAAGGCTATAAAGTTATCGAAGATGCAATAGAAAGTGGCGAAAAACTTAAATCGATTTTTATATCTGCTAAAAGTACAAAAAAGTATAGGAATATACGTGAATTAGTAAGAGAAGACCTGCCAATATATGAGGTAGAAGATCATCTCTTTGAAAAGCTTACTTCTATGGAGCATTCAGAGGGAATCATTGCTATTAATTCCTTTCCTCAGATAATGGACTTTAGGGATTCTAGTGTACTTATTCTTGATCGTTTGCAAGACCCGGGAAATTTAGGTACCATTATTCGAACTGGGGATGCTGCTGGGTTTCACAATATTATTTGTAGCAAGGGCTGTGTGGATATTTACAATGACAAGACCATTCGTGGAACAATGGGGTCTTTATTTCATGTCAATATAAAAAAGGACGCAGATATTTTACAGGAAATAGACTCTATTCGAAAAAAAGGATATACTATAGTAGGCACTCAATTGAACACAGATTACTTCTATACGAATATAGAAGCAAAGAAAAAGTATGCTTTAGTCATTGGAAATGAAGCAAATGGAATTTCAAAGGAAGTATTAGATGCATGTGATTTACATGTCAAAATTCCTATTTATGGTAAGGCAGAGTCTTTAAATGCATCTATAGCAGCTGCAATCATTATGTATCATATAGCTACTTTGTAGGATGGATTTGACATATTTTTAAATTATGGATATAATATCTATCGCATGAATGCGAGAAACTTGCAAAGCGTTTCTTAAGTTTATCTTTGATAAAAACAGAATAATAAGGCAATGAAGGAGAAAAGTAAATGGGTAATCTTTTATTAAAGAGAGTAGGTACATTAGCTGGAAGTACTTACAATAACAGGCCATTGAAGTTCGCTCTTAAGCTTTAAGGTGGAAATAACAGTATACCTTAACGGTTAAAACCGATACATTTAAAGAGGATTCACATCAATTAGGGTGGTACCGCGGTTTATAAAAATCGTCCCTTGCTTATAGCAAGAGACGATTTTTTTTACGCGAACTAATGAGCTAAGCGAAAGCGAAGCTTTCGTAGTAAATATCTGACGAAACAATCAAATAGCTTGCTAATTTGATTGATGAGTTAGATATTTACGTAAATGAAAGCTTTAGGTTTCATTTAGCGAATGGCGCGACCGCAGAATCGGCGAAGGAGATTCTAAGGTTTACTCTACAATAATCATTGAACAGGGAGAGGAGTAAAAAAGTGAAAGAAAAATTAGAAAACATTCAGGCAGTTGCCTTGGGTGATATCCAATCTGTAAATACTTTAAAAGAGTTAGAAGAAATTCGAGTAAAGTATTTGGGAAAAAAAGGAGAATTGACAAATATCTTAAAGGGTATGGGCAGTTTGAGCAAAGAAGAAAGACCTGTCATAGGAAAAGTTGCAAATGAAGTTCGAGAAGCTATTGAAGGTAAAATAGAAGAACAAAAACTAGCTATGAAATCCATCGAACAAAATAGAAAATTTGATCAAGAATCAATAGATATTACTTTACCTAGCAAAAAAGAGGAATTAGGTGGATTTCATCCTTTAAATAGGGTCATTGAAGAATTATCCGATGTCTTTATAGGGATGGGTTTTACAATTGAAGAAGGACCTGAAATTGAATGGTCAAAGTATAATTTTGATATGCTAAACGTGCCAAAAGACCATTCTGCTAGAGATTTACAAGACACTTTTTATGTAGCGGATGAAGTGGTTCTTCGTACCCAAACATCACCCATTCAAGTTCGCACCATGTTATCACAAAAGCTACCTATTAAGATGATTGCACCAGGCAGAGTGTACCGAAGCGATGAAATTGACGCTACTCATTCTCCAGTTTTCCATCAGGTAGAAGGCTTAGTAATTGATAAGGGGATTACCATGAGCGATTTAAAGGGAACCTTAGATATGTTTGCTAAGATTTTATTTGGACCAGAGACCAAGACAAAATTTAGACCTCATCAATTTTATTTTACTGAGCCAAGTGCAGAAATGGATGTAACTTGTTTTATGTGCGGCGGCGAAGGATGTCGCGTTTGTTCTAATACAGGTTGGATTGAAATACTAGGTTGTGGTATGGTTCACCCTAATGTACTTAAGGATTGCAATATTGATCCAGAAGAGTACAGCGGATTTGCCTTTGGTATGGGCTTAGATCGGATTGCCATGATTAAGTACGGAATTTCAGATTTAAGATTGATGTTTGAAAATGACATTCGATTCTTAAAACAGTTTAAATAAGGAGAGGTTTTTTATGTTTACATCGTTAAATTGGTTAAATGACTTTGTTGAAATAGATGATATACAAACGAAAGAATTTGAAGAAAAGATGACCATGTCTGGCACAAAGGTCGAGGGAATCGAAGAATTAGGAAAAGAGGTCACAAATGTAGTTGTAGGTAAAATTCTCTCTATTGAAAAGCACCCTGATGCGGATAAACTAGTAGTAACAAAGGTGGATGTTGGAGAAGAAGTAATTCAAATCGTAACAGGTGCAAACAATATTCGCCAAGGAGACTATATTCCAGTAGCTAAAATTGGTGCAAAATTAAAAGATTTAAAAATTAAAAAGTCAAAGCTTAGAGGCATAGAATCCTGTGGCATGATGTGTTCTGCTGGAGAGCTAGGTATGAATACCTCTCTACTCCATAAAGAGGATACAGAAGGAATTTATATTTTGAAAGAGGAATATGCCCTTGGCTCTGACGTAAAACCTATTTTAGGTTTAGATGACAAAATTGTCGAATTTGAACTAACTGCAAACAGATCCGATTGCTTATCCCTTATGGGAATAGCAAGAGAGGTTTCAGCAACTTTTGATCGCCATCTTGTCTTTCCAATTGTGGAAGTAAATGAGATACAAGAAAAGATTGAGGATTATCTAAAAATCGCTATCGAAGATGAAGAGCTTTGCCCTCGTTATGCAGCGAGAATGGTAAAGGTAAATAAAATTGAGCCATCTCCTGACTGGATGCAAAGAAGGCTTTTAAACAGTGGCATTCGCCCAATTAGCAATATTGTAGATGTGACCAACTATGTCATGCTAGAAATGGGGCAGCCTCTTCACGCTTTTGACTACAATAAGTTAAATACTGGAGAGATTTTAGTTCGAAGAGCTCATAAATCAGAAAAATTAACTACGCTAGATGATATAGATAGAGAACTAACAGAAGATATGATTGTCATAACCAATGGCAAAGAGCCAGTAGCTATAGCAGGAGTTATGGGTGGAGCTAATTCTGATATTGATGATAATACAACAATGGTAGTTATAGAGGCAGCTGCCTTTAACAAGAAGAGTGTCCGATTAACTGGAAGGAAATTAGGTCTTAGGAGTGAAGCTGCTAATCGCTTTGAAAAGGGTGTAGACCCTAATCTTGCAGCTATGGCAGCAGACCGAGCTGCTCAATTGCTTGAGGAAATGGGTGCTGGCACGGTTTTACAAGGAATGGTAGATGTTTACCCTAAAAAGGTAGAGCCAGTCACAATAGAAGTAGATGCTGACTGGATCAACAAGCTTATAGGAATTGAAATATCTGTTGATGAAATGAAGGAGTATTTAGAGCGCTTATTCTTAAACGTAGAAGTAAATGGAAATAAGCTTTTAGTAGAAACCCCAACCTACCGCCAAGATTTAGAAATCAAAGAAGATATTGCAGAGGAAATCGCTCGATTATATGGCTATAACAATATTCCAAACACTATTATGAAGGGTGTAACTACAAAAGGCGGCCGAAATAAAAAACAAGTTCTTGAACTAGATATTCGAAATACACTTCGCTTTAAAGGATTTTATGAGATTTTAACGACTTCATTTACAGGAATGAGCCGATTAACTGCTTTAAATATTACACAAGAAGATCCATTGTTTAATAGCGTAAAAATAATCAATCCTTTAGGAGAAGAAAATAGCATTATGAGACCTACTCTTTTACCAGCTATGCTTCAAGTGCTTTCTCATAATTACCATAGAAACGCTAGCGAGGCAATGTTATTTGAAATTGCAACGGTATATAGCAATGTAGAAGATTTAGGAAAAACATTGCCTCTTGAAGAGAAAAAGCTTTGTTTAGGGATGTATGGCGATAAAGATTTCTTTACTTTAAAAGGATATGTACAGCTTTTATTAGAAAAATTAAGAATAAGTGAAGAGCTTGAATACAATAGATTAAGTCACCCAAGTTTCCATCCAGGTAGAGCTGCTAGACTACTTATTGGAAATGAAGAGGTGGGCGTTCTTGGAGAACTTCACCCAATAGTTGTAGAAAATTACGACTTACCACAAAGAGTCTATGTATGTGAACTAAATATTGATAAGCTCTTTGCTTTATCTAAAGAAGAAATCACATTTACAGAACTTCCAAAATACCCAGAAATGACTAGGGATATGGCTTTACTTGTAAAAGAACAAGTAACAGCAAAAGAAATAGAAGATATTATTAAAGCAAATGGAAAAGATCTATTACAAGATGTAAAAATATTTGACATCTACCGTGGAGAACAAATCCCAGAAGGCCACAAGAGCATGGCTTATTCTTTAGTCTTTAGAGCAAAAGACCGTACTTTGACAGATGGAGAAGTAAATGAAATTTTCACGAAGATTATTGAGGAAATAGAAGAAAAATTAGAAGCAAAATTGAGAGACGCATAAAAAAGCTGATGCGCAAGCATCAGCTTTTTTAGTTCTAAGTTGTAAGTAAAAGCCTAAGTACTCCTCTAGGGCCAGCCGTCACCTACCAGTCATCCTGAGGAGCGTAGCGACGAAGGATCTCTACAAACAAACTACGAGCCGAAAACATCGTCAGCAATAGTATATTCCGTCCAAGCATCTAAGGATCCAAAGGAATACCTAAACCCTGACAGCTGGTTGCTGATGGCTTTCTCCGCTTTCCGCTATGAAATAAAACTTTGAACAAATAGAAAAACTCAGGATGAATTATTATGATTCGTCTTTAATCTTAATTTTAATAAACATCAATGTAACAAAAATCTGTATATACACACGGACTACTCCTTGGGCGAATCCTTGAAGAACGCTTATAATCAAGTGATTTTCTAGTGGCATTAGAAAAGAGAATATAAGGTTTAATGCCAAAAACAAACTTATGTCTAGGAGAAAGTAAGAATGGAATACTTTCCACCAGACTTTTTTTATAGTAGTGTGGCTATATGCAAAAGATTGAATTGTTTTCTGGTCTTTTAAAACGATAGCCTGTTGATAAAACAATAGATCAATAAGGAGTTTTAGCATAAAAATGGAAAGGAAAATACTCATAAGGCTTACTAAGATGGTAGGAAATTCAGTTATAGTATAGATAAATACACTCATGAACCCTAGAAAAATCATAATGCCAGTGTACGCCATAAGACCGAAAAAGAGTCTGCCAAATTTTCCTTTAATAGCAGTAAAACTCATCTTTGCAGTAATGGATTTACCCAATTGATCCTCTTTGACCATATAAACTATTATAGGAAAAATGAATAGGTTCGTAATAAAGAAAAGGATTCCTAGTATTATTATGATACCAGGAGGGACTTGCTGCAAAGATTCTATTGTAGACTCCCCAATGTATAAGTATAATAAACTAAATGCCATAAAGGGAATAGTAGCTAATGATAATAGCTCATATAGATTTCTTTTAAAAATATGTAAACTCTCTATGAGTAAATTTTTGAAAGAAATAGTATGTGTGTCAGAACGATTCATAGAAACCTCCTTTGATTTTTCTTTATAGAAAGGTATTATATTTAAATTAATACCTTTTCAAATAGAATTCATAGAGTACTATTATATCACTATATTTTTTAAGGGGAAAGAAATATGATATAATATTCGAATCAGCAGATTGGCTCGCAGAAATCAGGACATTTTTCGTGCTTGCACGAAAAAATGGGATGATTTCTATGAGCAAGTGCCAACGACCGAAGCTGCGAAGCAGCTGAGGCAATCTGCGACTTATTTATGATATAATACATAGCTAGTTCGGCGAAAGGAGAATCATTTTTTGATAAATAAAAATAGATGTTATCATCTAGGTTTAGACGTTGGCTCAACTACTATAAAACTAGTGATTTTTGATGAAGAATTAAATATTGTCTATAGCAAATACAAGAGACATTTATCCAATATACAAACAACCTTTAAAGGAATCATTAACGAGGCCTATGAAGAGTTAGGAAACATTAATGTTACTGCAGCCGTAACTGGTTCTGCAGGACTTTCTATCTCTAATTGGTTGCAGATAAGTTTTGTACAAGAAGTTATTGCGTCTACAAAGACTGTAGAAACGCTAATACCCAAGACGGATGTAGCTATTGAACTAGGTGGAGAGGATGCTAAAATCACTTACTTTGATCAATCCTTAGAGCAGCGGATGAATGGAACTTGTGCAGGTGGAACAGGTGCATTTATCGATCAAATGGCTACGTTGCTTCAAACAGATGCATCTGGACTAAATGAACTTTCTAAAAACCATAAGGTGATTTATCCTATTGCATCTCGATGTGGTGTTTTTGCAAAAACAGATGTGCAGCCTCTATTAAATGAGGGGGCAGCTAAAGAAGATATTGCTGCATCTGTACTACAGGCAGTAGTTAATCAAACAATAGGTGGTTTAGCATGTGGCAAACCTATTAGGGGAAACATTGCCTTTTTGGGAGGACCTTTACATTTCTTATCTGAACTTAGGGAGAGATTTATCGAAACCTTACAATTAAGAGAAGAACAGGTCATATACCCAGAGAATGCCCAATTATATGTTGCGATGGGTGCAGCTTTATCATCTAAAGATGAAGGTAAGGAGATTTCCTTCTCCACTATAAATAGCAAATTAGAGCATATTGATGAATTTCAACATGAAGAAGTTCAAAGACTAGAGCCTTTATTTAAGGATTCTAAAGAATTAGAAGAATTTTATGAGAAACACAATAAGTACAAAGTGCAAAGAGCAGATTTAAGTAGTTATAAAGGCAATGTGTTTTTGGGGATTGATGCAGGTTCAACTACATCAAAGGCGGCATTAATTGGCGATAATGGGGAGCTTTTGTACACCTATTATAGTAGTAATTTAGGAAGCCCTTTAAACCAAGCTATTGTAATATTAAAAGATGTGTATGAGGTATTGCCAAAAGACCTTAAAATCAGCAAGAGTACTGTTACAGGTTACGGTGAGGGACTTATTAAATCAGCCCTTAGAATCGATTTAGGCGAAATTGAGACTATGGCTCATTTTAAAGGAGCTCAGCACTTCTTACCACAAGTAGATTTTATCTTAGACATTGGCGGTCAGGATATGAAAGCCATGAAAATTAAAGATGGGGTCATAGACGATATTATATTAAATGAAGCCTGTTCTTCGGGATGTGGGTCTTTCTTAGAGACTTTTGCTCATTCCTTAAAATTATCTGTAGAAGAATTTGCCCAGGAGGCATTAATGGCAAAGGCTCCTGTGGATTTAGGTACTCGCTGTACTGTTTTTATGAATTCTAGGGTAAAGCAAGCACAAAAAGAGGGCGCAGATGTAGGAGATATTTCAGCAGGATTATCTTACTCGGTCATTAAAAATGCCATACAAAAAGTAATAAAAGTTCGTAATCCAGAAGAACTAGGAAAAAGTATTGTAGTGCAAGGCGGTACTTTTTATTCCAATGCTGTACTTCGAGCTTTTGAAAAGATTTTAGGAAGAGACGTAATTCGCCCAGATATTTCAGGTATAATGGGAGCTTTTGGAGCCGCCTTAATCGCTAAGGAAAAATACGTAGAAGGTATAGAAAGTACTATTTTAGATGAAGCCCAGTTACAAGCTTTTGAAACGGATGCAACATTAGAGAGATGTGGAAAGTGTGGTAATAATTGCCTTCTTACCATTAATAATTTCTCTGATGGAAGGCGCTTTGTCTCTGGAAATCGCTGTGAAAGAGGTGTAGGCATCGAGCAAGAGCAAACTACAAAAAAGGTTCCCAATATGTACGACTATAAATACAAGAGACTGTTTAATTACAATCCTTTAGATAAGAGTGAAGCCATTCGAGGAGAAGTAGGAATTCCTAGGGTTTTAAATGTATATGAAAACTATCCTTTCTGGTATCGCTTTTTTACAGAGTTAAAATATAGGGTGGTTTTATCTCCTCGTTCAAGTAAAAAGCTCTATGACAAGGGGATGGAGTCCATACCATCAGAATCCGTTTGTTACCCTGCTAAAATCGTACACGGGCATATTATGAGTTTACTTGAAAAGGATATTGATTTTATCTTTTACCCTTGCATCTCCTACGAAGAAGACGATATTAATGGAGCAGATAATTGTTACAATTGTCCAATCGTCATGTCTTATCCTGAGACCATTAAGTACAATGTAGATGCTCTTAAGGAAAAGAATATCAATTACATGAATCCATTTTTGCCGCTAAATGATTACAATCGATTAGTAGAAAGGCTTATAGAAGAGTTTGCGCCTTTGGGTATAGGCGAGGAAGAAATCCGAAAGGCCTGTGATTTAGGGTGGAAAGAAAAAGATGTCTATAAAGAAGATGTCCGTAAAAAATCTGAGGAAATACTAACTTATATTGAAGAGAATGACATGACGGGTATTGTCTTAAGTGGTAGACCTTATCATATTGATCCTGAAATTAACCATGGTTTGCCAAATGTCATTACAGAATTAGGCATGGCAGTCTTATGTGAAGAAGGCGTATCTCATTTAGGAGAAGTAAAACGACCTCTTCGGGTTCTTGATCAATGGAAATATCACTCTAGATTGTATACTGCGGCAAACTTTGTGGCAAAACAATCAAATATTGAGTTAGTGCAGCTTACCTCTTTTGGCTGTGGATTAGACGCTGTAACGACAGATCAAGTTCACGAGATTTTAAATGAAGCAGGAAAAATTTACACTCTTATTAAGATTGACGAGGTAAGCAATTTAGGTGCTGTTAAGATTCGCTTGAGATCTTTAAAAGCTGCCTTAGAGGATAAAGAGGAGTTACAATATCCAAAATCTAGTACAGATGTGGAATATAAGAGAGTTTCCTTTACAAAGGAAATGAAAAAAACCCATACTTTATTGGTTCCTCAAATGTCACCTATTCATTTTGACTTTATTAACGATGCTATGGAACCTTCAGGATATCGTGTAGAAGTGTTGCCAAGTGTAGATTATAATGCTATTGATGAAGGCTTAAAATATGTCAACAACGATGCTTGTTATCCTTCCATTATAGCAGTGGGTCAATTAATTGCTGCTGTAAAATCAGGCAAATATGATGTAAATAATATTAGTTTTGTCATGAGTCAAACGGGAGGTCCTTGTAGAGCTTCAAACTATGTAGCCTTTATCCGAAAGGCCTTAAAGGATATGGATATGGAACACATTCCTGTTATATCTGCTAATCTAGTTGGCTTAGAGAGCAATCCTGGATTTAAGATTACCCTTCCCTTAATCAATCGTGGAATGATGGCAGCAGTGTATGGAGATTTGTTCCAAAGAGTTTTATATGCTACAAGGCCTTATGAAAAAGAAAAGGGCTCTGCAGAAAGATTGTACGACTCTTGGAGAACTAAAGCAAAAGAGAATACCCGATCAGGAAATCTATTTGCATTTAAGCGCAATATAAAGAAGATTGTTGAGGATTTTGATGCGTTACCTTTATTAAATATAGAAAAGCCAAAAGTTGCTGTAGTAGGGGAGATCCTCGTAAAATATCATCCAACAGCGAACAATAATCTCGTTCAAGTTTTAGAAGATGAAGGCGCTCAAGTAGTCGTTCCTGATATTATAGACTTTATATTATACTGTGCTTATAATAATGTGTTTAAATATGAGAAACTAGCAGGTACAAAAAAATCAATGGGTAATAGTTTGAAGGGCATTAAACTCATAGAATGGTACCGAAAATCCATGAAGGAAGCTCTAAAAGACAGTAGTAGATTTAATCCACCATCAACTATCGATAAAAAAGCTCGGAAAGCTGAAGAACTGATTTCTCTTGGAAACCAAGGCGGAGAAGGTTGGTTCTTAACTGCAGAAATGATGGAATTAATCGAAGATGGCGTAGAAAACATCGTATGCGTACAGCCATTTGCCTGTTTACCAAATCACGTAATGGGTAAAGGCATGATTAAGCCTATTAGAGAAAAGTACCCTATAGCCAATATTGCAGCTATCGACTATGACCCAGGTGCAAGTGAAGTGAATCAATTAAATAGAATTAAATTAATGTTATCTGTTGCCTTTAGAAATCTAGATAAGAAAAATGCACTAAAAGAAGAGAATGTAACAAATGAAGCAACTGATGAATCCAGAAAAAAGAAACTCGTTTTAAACGAAGATTTTCCTCGGTGATATGAGAATATAATAACAATGAAACCTGTAGCTTAGATATTGTATCTGGCTATAGGTTTTTTTATTAAGATGATCAGCATAAAGGTGGTAAGCAAAACCTAAAAGCCACCGAAGGTGCTAGAGCTCTAATGGCTGGTGGTAACAATTCTTTTCACCTGATTATCTTGAGCGCAAGCGAAAGATCTTGACCCAAAAGGAATACCCAAATGCTAGTGACTAAAGACTAATGACTAGCGATTAAAGCACCACAGGCACTTTCTTGATTAATGTTCAACTATTGTCAAACGACATCTAGAAATGAAAAGTTATAAAAATGTCAAAGTTTAAACTTTTTAGAAAAATAATCATTGACAAACGATTACACTCAGAATATAATGAGTTCATGAAATGAATATTAAACTATGAAATAAATTTCAGAGTGCATAGAATTATAAAAAATTCATTTTTGAGCTTCGTATAGATTAAAAAAAATTCTGTGAAATTTGTCGAAAAATTCATTGACAAACGATTACATTGTAAATATAATGAGTTCACGAAATAAAAATCGAAGCAAGAAATAAATTTCAAGGATGGTTTATATGTCCTCTAATAAAGATGTAAGACTAATTGTCAGATGCGCAAAAATGTATCATGAAGAAAATATGAAACAAGACGAAATTGGTCAAAAACTTGGTATATCAAAAGCGACGGTTTCAAGACTATTAAAGATAGCTGTTGAAATGGGTATTGTCCAAATTACTGTAAGAGATCAATATTCAAAGAAATTGATCAATATTGAAAAAGATCTTGAAGATGAATACGATTTACTAGAAGTAATTATTTGCGATTCTAATAGCGAATCTGAGATGGAAATCAAGAAAAGCATCGCTCGAGAAGCAGCAAAGTATCTACAAAGGGTTTTGACACCGAACTCCATAATTGGAGTAAGTAATGGGACTACACTAGCGGCAATACCAAATTATGTTGAAATCAATCGCAACAATAATTTAACCTTTGTTCCCATGGCAGGCGGCAATGGTCAGATCAATGCCGAAATTCATTCAAACAATGTAGCACTACATATGGCAAAAGCCTTTAAAGGGAATTATAAGATATTATATGCACCAGCAATGGTTGAAAAAGCAGAAAGTAGGAACACATTTATAGAAGATCCAGGTATTAAATCCGTTTTATCTTTGACCAAAAAATTAGATGTAGCTATCTTTGGCGTAGGCTCATCTAATTCAAAATCAACGGTTTCCATCACAGCAGAGTATCTCTCTGAAAACGAGATGGTAGATATGGAAAGTTTAGGAGCTGTAGCTGACATTTGCAATATCTTCATCGATGAGTCTGGTTCTGGAGATGTTTTTGAATCAAATAAGAGAGTTATAGGCATTGAGCTTGAAGATTTGCGTAACACACCGCTAAAAGTTGTCGTAGCTGGATATGAAGGCAAGGTAAAGGCTATTAAAAGTGTACTCAAGGCCCGTTTAGCTGATGTGTTGGTTACTGATATTGAGACAGCAAAACTTCTCATAGAAGGGTGACGATATGTATTTTAAATATGGATTGATTATTGTAGGAGCAATTGTTATTCAAGGACTTTTAACTTACTTTCAAGTAAAAGACTATCGAAATAATGTGTCTGAAATTCGAAAGAAGGGAAGACTCTTTATAGGTCAGACAAGAGGAAAAATTAAGGCTGGCAGTATTGTCTTAATGGCAGTTGATGACGATGGATTCATCAATGAAGCGAAATCTATGACAGGTATTACTGTATTTCATCGATTTAGAAGAGTTGATGATTTAATAGGCAAAAATATCTTTGAAAGCGATCAATGGCTTCATGCAGTGAAAGATAAGCAAATGGTCAAGGCTATAAGTAAGGGAATAGAAGCTATGAATAAGAGCATTTCACAAGATTATGAAGACAAGGATTCTGAATAAAAAAAATCTTCATATAGATATAATAAAGAATAGATTTATTTTATTCTTTGTATATATATTAAAAAACAAAGGGGAGAGTTTTATGGAGTTTTTATCTAGAGCAGCAGAAGGCTTCATCGGGTTATTTAACGCTGGTGGGGAAAGTTTCATGGGAATGGTAACAGGCATCCTTCCTACACTTATTGTACTTATAACATTCGTAAATTCACTTATTATGCTTATTGGTGAAGACAAGGTGCAAAATTTTGCATTGAAGTTTACAAAATATTCAATCACAAGATACACCATATTCCCAATACTTGCTATGTTTTTCTTAACAAACCCAATGGCATATTCATTCGGAAAATTCTTACCTGAAAAATTAAAAGTACCTTTCTTTGATGCATGTATTTCATTTTGTCATCCGATAACAGGATTATTCCCACATGCTAATGGTGCAGAATTATTCGTTTGGTTAGGAATATCTCAAGGTGTTGAACAATTAGGTCTGTCTACTACTGAACTAGCAGTTCGGTACTTTTTAGTAGGTGTAGTGGTCATCTTTATCCGTGGAATGGTTACTGAGAGAATCTTCAATATGATGTCTAAAAAAGGGGTTGAATAATATGACTTATAACGCTATTAAAATAGAAAAAGGTAAAGGTGGCTGGGGAGGTCCCTTAATTATTAAACCAGATGAAAAGAAAAACAAGGTAGTATCTGTAACAGGTGGTGGAATTGATCCAGTATCTAAAAAAATTGCTGAGTTATCAGGTTGTACAACCGTCGATGGCTTCGCTACTAGCGTGCCAGACGAAGAGATTTTTGTAGCCGTAGTAGATTGTGGCGGTACAGCTCGATGTGGAGTATATCCTAAAAAAGGTGTTTTCACTGTGAACCTTACTCCAGTAGGTCAATCTGGTCCTCTTGCTCAATATATTCAACCAGAAATTTATGTATCAGGGGTAAAAGTAGAAAATGTAGCTTTAGCTGATGGAGATGCTGTAGTGGCACAAAAGACTCCTGCTTCAAAAGAAGAGCCAAAAGCAGCACCAAAAAATGATCAATCAGAGAAAAAAGGAAATGCTATTGCAAGAATGGGTAAAGCTATTGGTGGTGTAACAGGTAAGTTCTTTGCTGCAGGTCGTCAAACAATTCAAATGGTTATGAATAATATCTTGCCATTTATGGCTTTTGTATCCATGCTTGTAGGTATTATCAATGCTTCAGGCTTAGGAAATGTAATCGCAAATTTCTTAGCACCAATTGCTAGTTCATTACCAGGATTACTAATAATATGTATTGTCTGTGCATTGCCTTTCTTGTCACCAATACTAGGACCTGGTGCGGTAATTGCTCAAGTAGTAGGAGTATTTGTTGGTGTTGAAATCGGTAAAGGAAATATCCCACCAAGCTACGCATTACCAGCATTGTTTGCTATCAACCCACAAGTAGGTTGTGACTTTATACCAGTAGGTTTAAGTCTTGGGGATGCTGAGCCAGAAACAGTTGAAATTGGTGTTCCTGCAATATTATTCTCTAGAGTAATCACAGGACCATTGGCAGTAGTAATTGCTTACTTTGCAAGTTTTGGATTATTCTAAGCATAGTTCATTTTAAATTAGCTATAGAGTTTCTTTTAAAGGGAGCTCTATAGCCTTATTATTAATTAATATAGCAAATATCTAGGAGGAAAAAATGAAATACAATGTAAAAATTACGGGCATAGGTGATATCGCTTTAGATTTTTTAAGTGAGAACATGATCATATTATTTAATGACAATGCACCAGCAGAATTAGCAGAAATTTCAGTATTACACGAAATTAGTGAATTGACAGGGGACGTGGCAGTAGGAGATCAAGTGACAATATGTGATGAAGAATACGTAGTAACAGCAGTAGGAGACGAAGCTCTCCATACACTAAAAAAAATGGGACATTGCAGTTTAAAATTTGATGGCGCAGATACTCCATCATTACCAGGAACCATACACTTAAAAGGCGAAAAAAATCCTACATTTGAAGTAGGTAAATATATAACAATTCAATAAAATGTAAATACTAATTACAGAATAGATGGGGTACTTTCGTTCATTACATATAATTAAAATAGTTTTTTCAAAAATTCATTGATATAACTATTTTCTATTGCTATTGAATAAGGTGCCTTTTTCATTACACAAACACAATCTTATAAACAATATTAATTAAAAGTTAAATTTATTTCATATGATGAATTTTCTTTCAAATCTATTGACTCTATTATTTATACATGCTAAAATAAGCTTAAGTTAATAGTTGCAGAGAATGGGAGAAAGCACAGTAGTAAATTCATCACAATGAATTGCTATTTGTGCTTTGTTTTATTTTATCCCAGAATAAAACCACATATTAAATACACACATTTTAGGAGGATATATGAATTCTATTAAGGACATTAATTGTTATTTGCTCGACATGGATGGTACTATTTATTTAGGAGATCAATTGATTGATGGAGCAAAAGAGTTTTTACAAGCATTAAGGGATAATGGAAAGAAGTATTTATTTTTGACAAATAACTCTTCTAAGGATAAGCAAGCTTATGTAGATAAATTAAATGGGCTAGGGATATCCGCTGAAGAAGACGATGTTTTCTCTTCCGGAGATGCTACGATTTATTACTTGAAGAAGAATACAAATTTTAAGAAAATCTTTTTACTTGGTACAGAAGCCCTTATTCGCTCTTTTGTAAAGGCAGGATTTGAAGTAGTATCCGAGAAAAATGCAGAGGTAGACTGTGTTGTATTAGGCTTTGATACGACATTAACCTATGATAAATTATGGGCAGCATGTGATTATGTAAGAGAAGTACCTTATTTTGCAACTCATCCTGATTTTAATTGTCCTCTTGCAGATGAGAAAGTAATGCCTGATGTAGGAGCAATGATTGCGTTTATTAAAGCGTCTACTGGAAAAGAGCCTATCGTTATTGGAAAACCAAATCAACCTATGCTAGATTCCATTGTAGATATATACAATTTTGATAAAAGTGAATTAGCTATGGTTGGTGATCGTCTATATACGGATATAAAAATGGGTGAAGACTTAGGAATTCAATCGATTTTAGTATTATCAGGAGAAACCTCTATGGAAGACTATGAAAAATCACCGATCAATGCAAATCATATATTTGATTCTGTAAAGTACATTATAAATCAATTATAAAGGAGACGAAAAGATGACGGATTACAGTGAATTATTAAATAAGGATATAGAGTGCGCTTGTGGAAGAACACATAGGGTTCCAATCAAAGATATAAGTTTTGATTTTAAGGAAGAAGATATTTTAGAAATTAGTAAAAAACATATTCAAGGAAAAAATATCTTAATCGTTGCAGATAAACATACTCATGATTTAAACCAAAGAATTTACGAAATTATGCAGGCAACAGACTACGATGTTTCTCTTTTAGAATTTGAAGATAAAAAGTTAATTCCAGATGAAAAAGCAGTAGGTAAAGTTCTAATGACTACAGATCGAGATATTGCAGGTATTATCTCTGTAGGTTCAGGTACCATCAACGATATTAACCGCCTTGTAGCCAATAGAGTGAAAATTCCTGTGATTACAATTGCCACAGCACCTTCGATGGATGGATACGCAGCGTCTGGTTCATCCATGGTATATAATGGCGTTAAAAAGACAATAAAAAATGGAACAGTAACAGCAATATACGGAAAAGTTGACGTCATCAAAGAAGCTCCATACGATTTAATCCAAGCAGGTTTTGGAGATAGCATCGGAAAAAAAACAGCTTTAGCAGATTGGATTTTATCAAAACACATTAACGATGAATACTGGTGTGACAAAACAGTAGCGTTAGTAGAAGAATCTACTAATATTTGTATTGAAAACGCAGAAAAAATCGCAGAAAGAGATACAGAAGCTATTAAAAATCTTGTAGATGCACTAGTGCTCTCAGGTGTGTGTATGTCTCTTGTAGATGATACAAGACCAGCATCTGGTTCAGAACATTTAGTATCTCACTACATGGTTATGAGAGCAATTGAGAAAGGTGAATTACCTCCATCTCATGGAAGGACCGTTGCAATCGGTACATTAATTGCTACAGTATTATATGAATTTTTATTTAAACATGATGCTTTTAAACAAGTTGAAAATTACAAAGAAGTAGAAAAAGATGTTAGAAGGTATTTGCCAACCATTGAAGAAGTAGAAGGACTGCTTAAGACAATTAAATTATCAACGGATCCTAGAGATTATGATTTAGATGGAGATTTACTTAGAGAGATTGTCCTTAAGGCTGGTTATATTAGACAACGCTACACGGTATTTATGCTTTTAGATCGTCTAAACCTATTAGACGAAGCAGCAGATTATGTCTTAAATCATTTTAATATGTAATTGTTTATTAAGAGATAAAAGTAAGAATAAAATTAGGAGGATATATTATGAAAATAGCAATTGGTTGCGATGAAGCAGGAGTTGAATTAAAAAATATATTAAAGGAATTTGTACAATCCAAAGGACACGAAGTAGAAGACTTTGGTCTAGAAAAAGGAGAAAGCGTACTGTATCCTTTGATTGCAGAAAAAGTAGCGAATTCTATAGCAGAAGGTAAAAACGAAAGAGGAATCATCGTTTGTGGTACTGGAATTGGTATGGCTATTACAGCAAACAAAATCCCAGGCATCCGTGCTACAGTAGCTCATGATGTGTTTTCAGCAGAAAGATCGATAAAGAGCAATAATTGCCAAATCATCACTATGGGTCAAAGAGTAATTGGACCAGAAAGCGCAAAAACAGTAATCAACGCTTGGTTAGAATCTCAATTCGTAGATGGTAGCTCCACTCCAAAAGTAGAGAAAATGATCGAAATCGAAAATAAATACAGAAATGCATAAGTTTCTAAGCTAGAAAAACCCTCTGAAATCGAAATAGAGATTTTAGGGGGGTTTTTCTATCTACGGAAAGGTTGGACGGTAGGACGGGGAAATCTTAAAAGCTGAAAGCTGAAAGGAAAACCCCCTCGCCTTAAGGCGAGTTTGGTTTTCCTGACCACCTGACCACCTGACCACCTGACCACCTGATCCTGTTAAATTTTAAATAATAGAAGTAAACCATTGCAAAAAAGAAACGGTCGTGTTAATATAAGTATGAGCAAAATAACAACACATGAGCAAATGCCCAATTTTAAAATTTTAATATAAACGGAGGCGCACAATGTTAAACTTAAACACAAAATTAAAACAATTACAAGAAAACGGAAAAATCATTAAATTAGGTCTTGTTGGTGCAGGTCAAATGGGAAAAGGTATGGTAAGCCAAGTAATGAGCATGAAAGGTATGACACCAGCCATAGTAGTTGACGTTAACGTAGACAACGCAGTAGAAGCTTATACATTAGCTGGAATAAGAAAAGAAGATATTGTCGTATCCTCTACACTATCTGAAATCAATGTAGCTATAGAGCAAGGAAAATTCGTAGCATGCCCTGATTCTGATATTCCTGCACAATGTAACTTAGTAGATGTAGTGGTTGATGCAACAGGTGTACCTGATGTTGGAGCAAAAGTAGCAATCGATTCTATTATGAATAAAAAGCACATCGTCATGTTAAACGTAGAAACGGACGTAGTTATTGGACCAATCCTTAAGAAATTAGCAGACAATGCAGGCGTTATTTACTCAGGTTCTGCAGGTGATGAACCAGGCGCTGTAAAAGAAATTTACGATTTTGCAGATGCAATGGGAATGGATATTGTAGCTATTGGTAAAGGAAAAAATAATCCAGTAGTATTAGGATGCAATCCAGATACAGTTTATGAACAAGCTATAAAATCAGGCGTTAGCCCAAAAATGTTAACAGCATTTAAAGACGGAACAAAGACAATGGTAGAAATGACTGCAATGGCAAATGCAACTGGTTTTTTACCTGATGTAAGGGGAGGACATGCGGTTTGTGCTTCTGTAAATGAATTACCTGGTCTTTTCCAATTAAAAGAAAATGGTGGAATCCTAAATAACACTAAGATCGTCGATTACGTAAACGGGGTTGCACCAGGCGTATTCGTAATCATCACTACTGATCTTCCACAAATTCACCACGAAATGCAATACTTAAGCATGGGTTCAGGACCAAATTACGTATTGTTTAGACCATATCACTTATGCAGTTTAGAAACTCCTTTAACTGCCGCAAGAGCAGTAATTTACAATGAACCAAGTATTGTTCCATTACCAGGAGCGCCAAGTGCTGAAACAATCACATTAGCTAAAAAAGACTTACAAGCTGGAGATATGCTAGACGGCATTGGTGGATACACAGTATATGGTTCCTTTGAAAAATATGATATAGCAAAAGCAGAAAAAGCTGTACCACTAGGGTTAATCACAAAGAAGACAAAATTATTGACACCAAAAAAACCAGGCGAAGTAATTACTTATGACGACATCGAATTAGATAAATCTACCTTAATCTACAAATTAAGAGAATTACAAGAGACAATCATCGGTTAATTTAAATGTCGAGGCTTCTAGAACGCTCTAGGAGCTTTTCTTATATAACATGAAATTATTCTCATAAATTTATTGAAATGGAAAAATAATAATGATATTATAAATGTGCACAAAATCTCAATTAATGGGCATATGCTCGACAGAGGTGTTGTATTGAAAGACGATGTAAAAAGACAATTAATTAAAATAGCAAAATACTATTACAATGACGGGCTAACTCAAGAGGAAATCGCTAAGAGGATGTCCTTATCGAGGCAAAAGATCAGTAGATTAATTCAAAGATTGATTCCTGAAGGCATTGTAACCATTCATATTGATGATTCTTTAGACTCTTATTTGGCTTTAGAACAAGGACTTGAAGAAAAGTTTAATCTAAAGGAAGTAGTAGTGGTTTCTACAGAAGAGAACAATCATATGACCTTAGATAATATTGGACGAGCAGGTGCGGAGTATCTTGACCGGATTCTCAAACACGATGATATTATTGGCATCGCTTGGGGCCGAACCTTGACCTATGTATCCCAACACATTGTAAAGGAAAGATCTAATTTAAATCTATCTATGGTTCAATTGGCAGGAGGGGTTTTTCCATATGGGCACTTTTTTAATGGAGAGCTTTCTAAACAATCAGGCGAAATTACTCGAGAAATCTCATTAAAATTAGGAGCAAAGCCTTATTTAATGAATAATCCTCTTGTTGTAGACAATATTGCGACAAAACAAGTTTTACTTCATGAATCAACTATAAGTAATATTTTTAATATGGCAAAAACTTGTACCATTGCAATAGTCAGCATTGGAAGCTTAGGTAATAACATTTCACCTTTTGTAGAAGGGGCGCTAACAGAAGAGGATTTACAGTATCTATTAGAAAAAAAAGCCGTTGGAAATTTTGTTTTTAGGTATTTTGACATAGATGGAAATATCATCGAAGCGCCTTTTTATGATAGATTGCTATGTCCTGAATTAGAGCCTTTAAAGGAGATACCTTTAAAAATCTGCGTATCTGGGACAAAAGAAAAAGTAGATGCAATTTTTGGTGGCATCAGAGGTGGTTTTGTAGATGTACTCGTTACAGATAGTGAAACCGCCACTGCATTAATGAAAAAATAATAAATACCGGGAGGTAAAAAAATGGCTATAACGAAAGAAACTTTAGTAGAAATGTATTTAAGAATGAATGAGGCTAGGCTATTTGAAGAAAAAGTTGCATGGTTTTTCTCAAGAGGTATGGTACACGGTACGACACATTTATCCGTAGGAGAAGAAGCATCTGGTGTAGCATCTTGTATGGCTTTAGAAAAAGGAGACTTAGTTTCTGCAACTCATAGAGGACATTCACAAGTAATTGGATTTGGTCTAGATTTAAATAGAATACAAGCAGAATTATTAGGAAAAGCAACAGGTTATTGTAAAGGAAAGGGCGGCTCTATGCATATTGCCGATGTTGAAAACGGTAATCTAGGTGCAAATGGTATCGTAGGTGGGGGATACAGTATTTCTGTAGGTGCTGCTCTTACACAACAATATAAGAAAACTGGAAAGGTCGTCCTTTGTTTTAGTGGAGATGGTGCAACAAATGAAGGAAGTTTTCACGAATCTTTAAATTTAGCATCTGTCTGGAAACTTCCAGTGATTTTCTTTGTAGAAAACAATCTATATGGCATGTCTACACCAATTGAAAAACATATGAATATTAAAGACATTGCTGAAAGAGCAAAATCTTATGGAATGCCAGGAATTATCGTAGATGGCAATGATGCTATAGAAGTATATGAAACAGTGCAAAAAGCTACTGAATACTGTAGAAGCGGAAGAGGACCAGTATTAATAGAAAGTAAAACCTACAGATGGTTAGGACACTCTAAGAGCGATGCTCAGGCTTACCGTACGAAAGAAGAAGTAAACGAATGGAAACAAAAAGATCCAATAAAAAGACTTAGAAAGTATATGATCGAAAACAATATCGTTACCGAAACAGAAGCAGATGAAATAGAAGCGAGAGCCCAAAAGGCCTTAGATGATTCTGTAGAATTTGCTATAAATTCACCTGAACCAGCAATTGAAACGGTATTAGAAGATGTATACGCATAGGGAGGATATAAATATGGAAATGAAAGAAATGACTTATAAGGACGCCATCCGTTTAGGTATGAGCGAAGAAATGAGACGAGATGAAAATGTTATATTCTTCGGAGAAGATGTAGGTCTTTACGGAGGAGCTTTTGGTGTATCTGTTGGCATGCTTGAAGAATTTGGAGAAGAAAGAGTAAGAGATACGCCAATATCTGAAGCAGTTATCGTAGGAGCAGCAGCTGGGGCAGCAGCAACAGGATTAAGACCTATTACAGAAATGATGTTTATGGATTTTATTACTATTGGTATGGATGCGTTAGTTAATCAAGCGGCAAAGATGAGATACATGTTCGGTGGAAAAGCAAAAGTTCCTATGGTATTAAGACTTCCTTCTGGTTCAGGTACAGGGGCAGCTGCTCAACATACCCAAAGTTTAGAGGCTTGGTTATGTCATGTACCAGGGCTTAAGGTGGTAACTCCTTCTACTCCTGCAGAGGCAAAAGGCCTTATGAAAGCAGCTATTCGTGATGATAATCCAGTTTGTTTTGTTGAACATAAGCTCTTATACAAAGTAAAGGGAGAAGTGCCAGTAGATGAAGATTATATCGTTCCTATTGGAAAATCTTTTGTAAAAAGAGAAGGTAGGGATGTAACAATCGTTTCTTGGGGTACTACTTTACAAAAGGTATTAGATATTGCTGAAGAAGTAGAAAAAGAAGGCATCAGCGTAGAAGTAGTAGATCCAATTACTTTATATCCTATGGACATAGATACCATAATAGAATCTGTAAAGAAAACAGGTAGGGCTATTGTCGTTCATGAAGCTTGCAAGACTGGTGGCGTTGGTGGAGAAATTGCTGCAAGAATCGCTGAAAGTGAAGCTTTTGACTATTTAGATGCTCCAGTTATGAGATTAGGCGGCTTAGACGTACCAACTCCATACAATAGAAATTTAGAAGCAGCTGTTGTACCAAAGAAAGATGAAATTAAAGAAGCAATCTATAAAGTAATGAATCGATAGGGAGGTGTCAAAATGGCAACGGAAATCATTATGCCTAAAGCAGGCATGGATATGGAAGAAGGAACAGTCATTAAGTGGCTAAAAAACGTAGGTGAAACTGTAGAGACTGGTGAACCACTATTAGAAATCCTCACAGACAAAGTAAATATGGAAGTAGAAGCAGAGGTGTCTGGTACTTTAATCGATATTCGCGCGAATGAGGGAGATGTTCTTCCAGTATTTACAGTAATCGGATATATCGGTGAAGCTGGTGAAAAAGCGCCATCAGGTGAGGCAACACCAAGCATGGAAGTAAAAGAGGTAGAAACCATTGAAGAAACTGTTAAAGAAGAAAAAGCCACATCGAATTCTTCAATTCCTGTAGGCAAAGTTCGTGCCACACCTGCTGCTCGAAAAATTGCAAAAGATAGAAACCTTCTTGTAGAAGACATACCAGGAAGTGGACCTTTTGGCAGAGTTCAAAAGGTAGATGTAGAAGAATTTGATATCATCAAAGCAACACCACTTGCTACTAAAATGGCAGAAGTGGAAAATATCGATTTATCTACAATAAAAGGTACTGGCGTTGGCGGAAAGATTACAAAAGACGATCTTAGTCTTGCTCCTACAGAAGCAACAGGGCAAAAGAAAGTTTTAGCACCTTCTAAAGCAAAAGAAAAAGCTTCTAATATCATTCCTATGGTTGGGCTTCGAAAAATCATCGCTCAAAGGATGAAAGAAAGCCTAGAAAAGAGTGCTCCTGTAACCCTTCAAACTGAAGTAGATATGACGCATATCAATGCCCTAAGAGCTAAGCTAAAACCAATTATCCAAGAAGAAATAGATAAGAAAATTACTGTAACAGATTTGCTTATTATGGCTACTTCAAAAGCCTTAATGAAATATCCAATAGTCAACTCTACTCTTGTAGAGGAAGGAATTCGAGTCAATGACTATGTAAATATGGGTATAGCAGTAGGCTTAGAAAATGGACTGCTTGTTCCAGTGATAAAGGGAACAAATAAAATGACTTTAAAAGAGATTGTGTCTAGTAGAACAGATATCGTAAAAAGAACCCTGTCTAGCAAGATTACTCCAGATGAATTAAGCGGAAGCACTTTTACTATCAGCAATTTAGGAATGTACGACACCATTAGCTTTAATTCCATCATCAACCAACCCAATAGCGCCATCTTAAGCGTAGGGGTAACAGTTAAGAGAATGAGAATTATAAATGATGCTCCTCAAATAAGAGAAGTAATGAACATGAGCATTACCCTAGACCACAGAGTAATGGACGGATTAGTAGGAGCGCAGTTCTTGCAATACTTGAAGGATTTGCTAGAGGATCCGAATTTGTTGTTGTTGTAATTTGTAAGGCAATACTAGTATTGAAAGGTGGTCAGGTAGTCGGGTGGTCAGGTGGTCAGCAAAAGCATAATGCTATTGCAATTAACAAAGTATTGAATGCTAGTAGCTAGTGGCTGTTTTTAGACCCTCGCTACTGCCCAGTCATCCTGAGCAAAGCGAAGGATCTTAGACCCTAAAAGAAGACCCCAGTAGCGCTTACCTCGCCTAAGAGAAAGGCGAGCTTAGGTTTTGCTGACCACCTTAAAGCTGACCACCTTACCACCTTAAAAACACGGAGGTGTCAAATGGCAACAGAAGTGATTATGCCAAAAGCTGGCATGGATATGGAAGAAGGTACAGTCATTAAATGGCTGAAAGAAGAAGGAGATCAGATTGAAACAGGAGAGCCTTTACTAGAAATCTTGACGGATAAGGTCAATATGGAAGTAGAAGCAGAAGTGTCAGGTACTCTTCTTAAAATTTTAGCTAAAGAAGGAGACGTTTTACCCGTATTTACGGTTATTGGATATATTGGTGGGGAAGGGGAAGTGATCCCTAATGCTACAGGTTCACAAGTTCCAGCACCAGAAGCAGCCCCAATTCAAGAAATAGCTCCTGCTAAAGAAGAAGCTGCAACACCTCAAACAGCTGATAACACTTATGATATTGTGGTATTAGGTGGGGGACCTGGCGGATATGTAGCAGCTATTCGTGCTGCACAGCTAGGTGCAAAAGTTGCCCTAATTGAAAAAACATCTGTAGGTGGAACGTGCTTAAATGTAGGTTGCATCCCAACAAAGACGATGGTCAAAGGTGCAGAGATTATTCATAATATGAAAAATGCGGAGCAAAAAGGTATAAAGGTAGGAGAGCCTCAAGTAGATATGGCTCAAGTTGTTCAAAATAAAAACAGTGTTGTCAAACAACTTGTAGGTGGCGTTACTGGCATTTTAAAATCAAATAATATCAAAATTTACTCTGGAAAAGGTCATGTAAACAAAAATAAAACAGTAGATATTGTTGACGGGGCAGATAAAGGTCAAGTCATTTCTTACGGTAAATTAATCATCGCTACAGGTTCTACTCCATTAGTTCCACCAATACCAGGTCTAGATTTACCTGGCATCATGACAAGTACGGAAATATTAGATATACAAGAAGTGCCAAAAGAATTAGTCGTCATTGGTGGCGGCGTGATTGGTTGTGAATTTGCGACGATCTTTAGTACATTTGGAAGCAAGGTTACGATTGTAGAAATGCAAGATTATTTACTTCCAAACTTAGATAAAGAAATTGCTGAAACATTAAAAAAATCTTTTCAAAAATCTGGCGTAGAGGTTCTTACATCTGCAAAAGTGGAAAAAGTAGAAAAGAAAGAAGACAAATACACAGTTCATGTAAGTGGGAACAAAGCCATAGAAATCGAAGCGAATAAAGTCTTAGTGTCTATTGGAAGAAAAACTTGCTTAGAGGGATTAGAAGATTTAGGTCTAGATATAGACAGAGTCGTCAAAGTTGATGATTATCTAAAGACATCTGTAGAAGATGTATATGCAATAGGCGATGTCACAGGTAAATTCCAATTAGCTCATGTAGCTTCTGCACAAGGGATTAAAGCAGCAGAAAACGCCATGGGTGGCTCAGAGAAGATGAAGTACAATATTGTTCCATCTTGCATCTTTACCATTCCAGAAATCGGCTGTGTAGGGTTGACTGAAGAAGAAGCAAGAAGAAAATACGGTGATGTTTTAGTAGGTAAATTCCCTATGTCTGCAAGCGGAAAAGCTCTTGCCATGGGCGAAACAGAAGGCTTTGTAAAGGTTATTGCTGATAAGAAATACGGTGAAATCCTAGGCGTTCACATTGTAGGAGCAAGTGCAACAGAGATCATTGCAGAAGCAGCAGCTGTAATGAAATTAGAAGGCACACTAGAAGAACTAGTAAACACCATCCACGCTCATCCAACCATTGCAGAAACCATCATGGAAGCCGCACATTGTGCACTAGGCGAGCCAATACATTTACCCAAGAGATAAGAATGACCTACAAAAAACGGAGGAAGAATTCCTCCGTTTTTTGTTTGGTGATTTTTAGAATAGTCTTGTGATTGCTTTAAATATTATAAAATAAAGGTAAGCAAAAGTTGTTTTTTATTCCATATTCTGTGATATTATGTAAACAGAAGGAATTTAAGCAAATAATATGTCAGAGTATCATTACATCCTGAATTTATGGGGAGGGATGAACGTTTTGTTTCAAATTGCAATATGTGACGACGAGCAAATGATTTGTTCACAAATTGAAAAGATCATCTTAACTTATTTTAAGACCACTAACGAAAAAGTAGAAGTTCAAGTCTTTTATTCAGGAGAAAAATTATGTGAGTTCATTGAAAAGGAACATAGTTTTGATCTAATCTTTTTAGATATTGAATTAGAACGGATAAATGGTATAGAGGTGGGTATGAAAATCCGAAAAGAAATGGATAATCAAACCATACAAATTATATACATATCAGGAAAAGATTGCTACGATAGAGAGCTATTTGAAGTAAGACCCATGCATTTTTTGCCCAAACCCCTAGATGAGGGCAAGATTATAAAAGATGTTTTGCTTGCAATGAAATTAAATGAAAAATCAGGCGGTATATTTACTTACAAAAAAGGTCAGGAGACTTACAAGATACCCATAAAGAATATCCTTTATTTTGAAAGCATAGGTAGACAAGTGAAAATAGTTACTACTGATGGGGAAGAATTATTTTATGGTAAGCTTCGGGACGTGCTAACAGAAGTCTCAACATACCGATTTATGCATATTCATAAATCTTATATCGTAAGCTACGCTCATGTTATTACATTTAGATACGAATCCGTTATAATGTCGAATTTGATGCAACTCCCGATAAGTCAACCAAGGAGAAAAGCAATAAGAGAATTACAAGTTATTTATGAAAAATTTGAGTGAAGTTTATGCAGAGACTATGTAGAATAGCAGTTTTAAGAGTCTAAAAAAGGATGTTAAGAAATGGATATAAGCTTATATAATCTGGTATACATTATCACTAATATCTTTGGAACATATATTATTTACAAATTTATGAGTGTTTTTTTTAATAGAAAAGAAGTTAACAGAAAGATAGAGTTATTATCATATCTTGGATATTTTATAATGATAACAATTGTATATTTATTTATTAAAATACCTGTGGTTATGATGATATGCAATATAAGTGCTTTTATTGGATTGTCTCTTAATTACAAAGCGAATATAAAAAAAAGGATTTTGGCTGTTACTTATATATACTTGATTTCCATGTGTGTTGAAATAATTGTAATAATACTTTTGTCAGGGATGCGTTTCACAATTTTCTCGGAAAATGAATATTCAATTTCTTATAGCCTAATAGTTCTAAAAGTGGTTACATATATAGTTGTTTTAGTTTTAGGAAAATTTGTAAATGTTAAGCATAGTGAAAGTGTTCCGATGTCATATTGGGTATGTATAATATTAATGCCTGTATCATCTCTATATATAATTTTAATTTTATTTCAAACACAAGATATCATGTTACTACAAGTGATAGTAGGTATCATTTTCATGTTATTAATTAATTTTGCAACATTCTATTTATTTGATAGAACTTCGGAGACTTTATCAAACAAAATGGAAGCAGCATTACTCACCAAGCAAAATGAATATTACAATGAACAATTCAATCTTATGAGAAATTCCTTGAAATCAACACGACAAATAAAGCATGACTTAATAAATCATCTCACAGTAATATATTCGCTAGTCCATGATAATGAAATAGAGCATTCACTTGACCATATATCTAAAATGCTATACACAATTGGTGAAAAAAAGGAACATGCACATTCAGGAAACATAATTGTAGACAGTATTCTAAATTTTAAACTTCAAGAATTAGAACAAAAAAATATAAAAATTGCACTTGATCTTAATGTACCAGAAGAAATGGATATTCCCTCTTTTGATATGACAATCATATTAGGAAATTTACTTGATAATGCAGTGTCGGCTGTCTGCAAGTTAACGGAAGAAAGATATATCAATATTATCATAAAATATGATAGGGGGCGGTTTATATTAAATATCGATAATCCGTTTGAAGGGAAAATAGCTAAAGAGGATGATACGTTCCTGACAACAAAGGAGGATAAAGCGAATCATGGAATTGGTCTACAAAGCATCAAAACTGTTTTAGCAAAATATAATGGGACTATAGATATTTCACATAACGAGAAAGTATTTTCTGTAACACTATTCATGTATATCGAATTATCTGAGAGCAATGGCTGTTAAAATAGCCTGCTCTTTTTTTAATGAAGCAAAACTCTTTTAAAGATTTTAAAAGAAAAACCTTAATTCACTACAAAAACATATATGAATTTTGACAAGTCTCCGCATAAGTTGAATTTTTATAGTAGGATAAGATTACCAAATAAAATAAAGAGAGGTAGGGAACGCATATGAAAAGAATCGCAATGAAGTTTAGTGGAATGATCGCAAGTTTAGCGCTGACGGTCACGATTATGAATGTAAATTCAGCGTGTATATTTCTTGTACATCAACCAAAGCTACCAGAAGGTGCCCAAAAGCTCCGCAAATTTTAATGAGAATGAATGTATTCGAGAAAATTACAGATTCATTTATTCAGAACGGAGTAATACCCTCTGAGGATAAAGACTTATACACCTATGGACTGGAACAAGGAACATTGATGGTGCTTAATATTGCCACAACGATTGTTATCGGTATCGTATTGAGAATGGTATGGCAAAGCATCCTATTGACGCTTGTGTATATCCCTCTTAGAACATATGCAGGGGGGTATCATGCAAGAACGCAGTTTAGATGTTACATATTTTCAATAGGAACCATGTCAGTAACCCTTTTAGGGATAAAGTTGATACCTTGGACAAGTATTATTTGTTTGATGGTTGCACTCTGCGCAGGGAGTATAGTCTTCTTGTTTGCACCGGTAGAGGATAGTAACAAACCTTTGGATCAAATGGAAATTGTGATTTATAGAAAGAAAACAAGAATGATTTTAAGTTTTTTACTGGTGGTAAATTTGTTATTTTGGATTTTGGGACAAAAACAAGTATTAATCTGTATTACAATGGCAATTGGATTGCTTGCAATGATGCTTGTGGTGGGTAAGGTTAAGAAATACTAAGATGAATGATTAGCCCCGTAGATCGCAGTAAAGCAGTCGAACTAATCGAAGAAGCTATTCAAAGCGGTGCGACCCTTGACGCTGCTTGCAAAGAAGTAGGTATCAGTAGCCGAACATTAAACCGTTGGAAGAAATCAGCTGCCGTAGATGGTGATTATATTGACCACAGAACAACATGTGAACGTAAACCACCTTCTAATAAACTTACGGAATTTGAGGAACATCAAATTCTAAATATAGTACATAATCCGAAATACAGCAGTCTGCCGCCAAGTCAGATTGTTCCAATGTTAGCCGATGAAGGAATCTATATTGCATAAGAATCTACTTTTTATAAAGTATTACATTAATACGATGAACAGCATCATCGTGGACGTAGCTAAGAACCAGTCAAACGTCCTATATCTACACATGAAGCCACGGCACCTAATCAGGTCTACGTATGGGATATCACGTATTTGAATGGGCCTATTAAGGGACGACATTATTATCTGTACATGATATCAGATATATTTAGTTGAAAAATCGTTGCATGGGAAGTCTGGGAAGAGGAATCAGCCGAGCATGCTAGCGAACTCATTACAAAAGCTGTAATCTCCGAAAAACTGACAACTAGAAATTATCCCTTAGTGCTTCATTCTGACAATGGTAGCCCTATGAAAGGTGCCACTATGCTTGAAAAACTTTATGCACTAGGGATCACCCCTTCAAACAGTAGACCACGTGTCAGCAATGACAATGCTTATGCTGAAAGTTTATTTAAAACAGTGAAATATCGCCCTAATTATCAGCCTAAAGGCTTTCCCACCATCGAGGAAGCCCGTCAATGGGCATATGAATTTGTTCAATGGTACAACTTTGAACATCATCACAGTGGAATTAACTTTCTAACCCCTGTACAACGCCATAGTGAAGATTTTGGACTAGATGTCCTAGTAAAACGTAAAGCAGTATATGAAGAGGCAAAACAAACAAATCCACAACGCTGGTCACGAGAGACAAGAGATTGGTCAATCTCTGAGACAGTATACTTAAATCCAGAAAAAGAAGAAGTAGAAGGTAAGGTAGAAAAAGTGTCATAAAAAATTTGTTATTTGTGACAACCACCTTGACAACCACCGAGAGCGAGATATATCAATGATTGAGATTAAAGAGATTTACACAAAAAATACTGACAATGTTATTAAAAAGTAAACTAACACATCCCCCGCAATATACAAAAACATTGTCATTGTTAAATAAGTAACTATGGAGGAATTATTTAATGAAGAAAAAAATTTTAGTGATTATGAGTTTGGTCTTAATGTTATCTTGGACACTACCCTATCATGCAAACGCTAAAACTATCTCTAATGATTATGTTACAGGTAATATTAACAAACAAGAAAGTGAAACTGTATTTATAGACGGCACTAGTTATACATATGATTATAGTTATGAAAATAATCATAGAGTTATTTATGTTACAAATAATAACGATAATTCAGTAGAAAAAGTGTCGTATAATGAAAACACTTCTACAATATATTATAATGATGAAGTAATAGGCACATTAGAAAAAGGAAACGACATTAAATTTGATAATCTAGAGTATTCTCCCAATAGTACATGGAAAAATATTGGCTCTGGCTCTAAGTATGTATCTTGGGCACGAGGCATTACTGCTGCAGCAGTTGCTGCTGTAATTGCAATTCCACTTGCATCTTTAAACGCTGTTGGCGTAATAGCGGCAATGGGAACAGCAGCCTTAGGTGTTATTGCAGCAGGAGCAATTGGTGGCACAGTTAAGTATACACTTCAGATGTATACAATACCTAACAGTGCACCTCTATACCGATATGTTTGGTCATTTAGAGCAAGTACCGGCGATAACTACGGTTCGTATATTTCTCATATCTAATAAAAATTATAAAAGACAAAGCGGAGGGATTCAAGTGAACAAAAAATTTAGACAAATTCGAAATACTATTGCGGTAATACTATTTGCATTTGGAATTGGGATATTTATACTGTCTCAAGTAGTCGAAAGAAACAATTTAATTAAATGGCAAGAACCAATAACGCTTGTATTATGGGTATATATAACTTTAGTATTTTTATACATCATATTTCTCAATGCAATTCCGTTAGTATGCAATTATTTCAAAAAAAGTAAACTATGAGGCGCGTAGAGATGGTGTATAGCAACCTATTTGTACACAACGGGACATAAGGATTAGGTGAGGACAATAAAGAAAATCGTAATTAGTATTTTGAGTTATCTTATTATAATAGGGGATGATATTAGGAGTAAAACTTAGAACTAACACTACATGATAAAGTATTCTTAAATCCGAATTTTTGGGAAAATTTTTTATCGTTAACGTAGCAGTTGTTACAGAAATTGTAATAAAAAAGCTAAAAGATAATTAATTTTAGAAGAGCAAAGATAATATGATATGCTCCCCTTATGGTAGACAGTTTAAATAATTAAAACTGTTTATCATAAGGAGGAGTATATTTTTATGTTTGGAAACAGGAGTATATCACCTAAAGAAAAACTATTAGCTGTAAAAGAATACTTATCAGGTTATAATGTGCACGCTTGTCAAGACACAAATTCAGAAATTCTTAGTTATGACTACTTTCTTGATTAAGCTGCACTGGCAACAAAATTAAAGTAGATTTGTGCTCGTGTTTTCTAGTCGTAGCTTTGATGACCTCTTTCATAATTATAGTGATTAATATACTCTTTTGTTAAGGTTTTCACCTTCGAGACTGTCTTAGGGTACATTAAATAAAGATGCTACCATTTATAAGATCTGAAAAAGCGTTCAATGGCAATGTTATCTGTTGCACGACCCTTTCCATCCACGCTGATTTCTGTTTTTTCAAAGCTCTTAATGAGCTCTATATATTCGTTTGATGTAAACTGAGAACCTTGATCACTATTGATGATTTCAGGTGCTCCATATTTGCAAACAGCGTCTTTTACAACACGGGTTACTGTATGTGCTTGAAGGGTATTGCTAATTGAATAACTTACCAAAAATCTTGAGTACCAGTCGATAATGGCTGTTATATAAACAAATCCACTGGGAGCTTCTACGTACGATATATCCGATAGACCACACCTAAATAGGGCGTTCAATGGATAAATGGCGCAATAAATAAGAGGATGTCTTTACCAATTTAGCTCGCTTGCTTAAATTAGGGTCAGGATACAAGGCTTCTATATCCATCTCTTGCATATAACGTTTAATAAGTCGCCTTCCTATGTTGAAACCAAGCTTAATCAGTTCATTTTGGATTCTTCGTACACCATAGGACGACTCCCTACCTCATGTGTACACTATATATTGACCTGAGTGTTGGCAAATTAAAATTAGTTTGTAGGGGATATGAATTTAACAGGAAAGATTATTATGAATATATATTAGATATAACCATATTGGATTTTTTTAATTATATAAAGCCGGCTTCAAAAAACAAATGGATCGATAGTTTATATACACCTGAATTGCTGTTAGATCTTGGTAAAATAAAGGAATCAAATGATAAAATATAATGAACTGTATTTTAGATATAGAAAGAAAAATCCACAAATATTAAATGGTATAACTTTTAATATAAATCAAGGTGATGTACATGGAGTATTAGGTCACAATGGAGCCGGAAAAACAACATTGTTAAGACTTACTTCAGGTATTATATATCCCACCAAGGGAGAAATTCTAATAGATAATAAAGTGCCTGAGCAATTTAAGAGATATATGGCATATATGCCTGAATCAAATGGGATTTACGACAAATTGACTGCATTACAAAATCTGAAATTTAGAGCAAGCTTATCAAATACTAACAAAAAAGAAATAAACCAAAAATCCGAAGAGTTTCTTGTTTTGTTGGGATTGATAGATAGAAGAAATGACTTAGTGGGAATATGGTCTAATGGAATGAAAAAACGATTAGCATTAGCATGTGCATTGGTAGGGTCTCCAAAATTGTTGTTGCTGGATGAACCGACTAATGGAATAGACCCAGAAAGTTTAGAGGTTTTAATTTCTATTATAAAGCATACTCAAAGGTTGGGAGCTACTATGATGATAAGCAGCCATAATTTAGATTTTATTAATGAGATAGGAAATAGTATATCCATCATTGAGAAAGGCACGTTAGTATATAATGATCAAATAGATACGAACAAATGCAAAGTAAAAGATATTTATTTCAATCAGTTAAACAAGTTTAGAAAGGATAATAAAGATGAAGAAATAATTTAATCGAATTGGAAACAACCAATAACGTTCATATTGTGGATATATATAATTTTAGTATTTCTTTACATCATATTTCTCAATGCAATTCCATTAGTATTTGCAATTCTTTCTAATGGCAATATAGTACCATGTTTAGGATTGAAGGATTTAGCAATCGGTAAAATTGACGACATTTATGGCATTTTTACAGAAGATAAACTATTAAAATATTGGGATATGAGTAACAGAGAAATAGTTCAATGTAAAGATTGTGGATTAAAGTATGCCTGCAATGACTGTAGAAGTTTAGAAACAAGACTGGGAGCAAGTATTGATGAAAAAATAACATGTAGGAGGTAAAAACATGAGTATTTTAACATTAGATAATGTATCAAAAAAATATTCCAATAAGGTTGCTTTAAAAAATATAAATTTTTCATTAGATAAAAATTGTATAGTAGGTTTAGTTGGGCCAAATGGTGCAGGGAAAACTACATTATTTAGATTAATTATGAACCTTATTGAACCTACTACAGGAAAAATTAAATTATGGGACCAAAATAACTCTACTAATATTGTTGGAAATAATATTAACTATTGTTCTGACGGGGATAATTTGTATGAAGACTTGACAGTGAGTGAAAATCTACAATTCATAGTTAGAGCATATGGAATTAATAATGGGAATAAAAAAATTGAAGAATTAAGCATTTTGTTGGATATAGATCAAGAGTTAAATACTCAAGCAAAGAATTTATCTAAGGGAATGAGAAAAAAAGTGGCTTTGATTCGTACATTGATTAATGAAGCTTCTATGATAATTCTGGATGAACCCATGTCTTGGTTAGACGTAGATAATCAAAAACGCTTAACCATGTTGTTAAAGAGTATGAGTAAGAAATCCTTGATCATAATAAGTAGTCATAATATGGCACAAGTTGAGAAAATTTGTGATAAAGTCATACTTCTAAATCAAGAAATTAAGTATTTTGGTGATATAGAAGATATTGACTATGGAAATATAATAAAACTTAAAATTGAGTACGTAAAAGAAAGCTATAATCCACAACTGAAAAAAGAATTGATTTCAATTGTGGGTGTTCTAGATGTGTATTCTGTAGATGAGGCTTTATATATTGAATATGATAATAGCATAGGAGATATAGAAAATCAAATTATATCTTGTGTAATACAGAGATATAAACTCAATGTGAAGAAAATAAATCACATTGAGAAAAGTCTAGAAGATTTATATTTTGAAAGAGTGAGGTGATATTCATGATTATTAAAGCATTGCTGTGGAAAGAATTTAAAAGCTTAACAAAAAATATAAAGTCCAAAGTAGTTATGGCAATAGGAACTATAATATTCATATATTTACTACTGTTTATAAGATTACATACATCTGACTTTTCAATCAGTGTTTATCGATATAATATCAACTATATGACCGTTATTTTAGGATACTTAATGTTTATATCAAATTTAAGGTTTTGGTATGAAAAAAATATGAATATGTTAGAAACATTATTTATAATGCCTACAAAATTGTACGTTATTATCATTGGAAAGATGATACTGCCAATCCTTATTAGTGTTTCTTTGTCAGTTATATTTTATTTTTTATCAACAGGTATTGGGTGGATAGTATTTAAAAGCAGTATATTTTCATTTATAACATTGTTTGAAATTTTATTAATATCAGTAGTTTTTCAAATTTTTTATTCAATTATTAATTGTTATGCAATGTGGTGTGCAAGCCTGGCTTATGCAAAAGTTATTCAATTTATTTCTGTTATGCTCTATATGGGATCAGTATTTACAATGTTTGTTATACCAACAAATTTTAGTTTATATAATTCACTAGGAACTTGGATAGTAATGGCTATAATAGGAGTTTATGCAGCAATCTGTTACTCTAGGATTAATAAGGAAAAAGCAATGAATACACTCTCTATATAGATTTTACATCAATTTTAGTGATATTTATGCTACCTACGAGATGATTTAATACAAAATCAGCGGGCATTCACTTTTATTTCATTGTTTTCATGATTATTATGATAAAATTTATTCACAAGATAAAATGTAAGGATGGGATAAAAAATGAAAGTTTTAGTAGTAACTGATATGCAGAATGATTTTATTGATGGAACACTTGGCACTAAGGAAGCTATAGGGATTGTTGATTCTGCGAAGGCAAAGATTGACAGTTATCTAGCAGCAGGAGATAGAGTCATTTATACACAAGATACCCATACTGAGGCTTACCTTCAAACACAAGAAGGGCAAAAGCTACCTGTTGAGCATTGCATGAAAGGGACACCTGGCTGGGAGATTTCGCAAAGGGTGTATGTGATAGGATGCCAGGTGATTGAAAAGCCAGCTTTCGGTTCAATAGAACTTGCTGAATTTATTTCAGCAATAAAGGAGGTAGAGTCTATAGAACTTATTGGACTTTGCACAGATATTTGTGTTATTTCAAATGCAATGATTTTAAAAGCTAAAATGCCAGAAATTCCAATTATAGTTGATGCATCTTGCTGTGCAGGAACCACCTTGGAAAGTCATAAGAACGCACTGTATGCAATGAAGGTATGTCAGATTGAAGTCACAGGCGTGAATGATTACGATGCAGTGCAGTAAACGAAATATAAGCATGACGATGAATTTATACAGATGGTTATAGCTAACGAGTATTTTGCAAGGAAAAATGAAATTAGAAGGCACACTGGAAGAATTTATCAACACGCAACAATAGCAGAAACCATCATGGAAGCGGCACACTGTGCACTAGGGGAACCAATACATTTGCCAAAGAGATAAGTATTAATATAAAAAATGGAGAAAAATTGCCTCCATTTTTTTGTGCTTGAATAGGAGCTATTTTTGATGTAATATCCCTAGCTACTACCTCGCCTTAAGTTTATATTTTTATCATTTCACAGTTTGAAAATTTCAAATAAAAATGGATTTTAATTGATTTGGTGATAAATACCATCTATTAATTATTTTTTTATAATTCTAAATTTGGGGGAAGGTGAACATCCATAATGGTTTAACTACCATTCAACAATAGCTTTACAATTATAAAAATAACTATGAAAGTGTACATGTTTCAGATATAATATGTATATAATTCCGTTACAATTATACTTGGAGGTGTTCATTCTTGACAGATATAAATTGTATGGTAGCAGAGGCTAGGATGAATCCCGATACTTTTAACAAGCTCTTAAAGAGAAGCGAGTTGTTTATAATAAAGTGTACATCTGCTATTTCACATCATTACATTACGAAAAATGATGAGGAATGGTCTATTGCCCTGTTGGCTTTTAAAGAAGCGGTAGATCATTATCATTTAGAAAAAGGGAGTTTTGATAAATTTGCAGAGCTGATTATTCGACGTCGCCTCATCGATTACTTTAGAACTCAATCAAAATATAAATCTGAGATTTCCGTAAATCCTAATGTCTTCGATTGTGGATTTAATGAAGAAGAAGACAATGGTGCTTTAGTCCAAGAGATTGGAGCAAAGACTCTTCAAAAAAATGATAATTCTATCAAACTAGAGATAGACGCTCTAAACGAAGTATTTAGCGCATATTGTTTTTCCTTTATGGATTTGGTAGATTGTTCACCTAAATCTAAAAAGACAAAAACTTCTTGTGCAAAGGCTATTTCTTATCTTTTGAAAAATCCCCTTCTCATACAGGAAATCCGCAACAAGAAACAACTGCCCTTAAAAATAATTGAAAAAAATGCAAAGATACCCCGAAAAATTTTGGAAAGACATCGAAAGTATATAATAGCGGCAATGGAGATACTTTCCGGAGAGTATCCTCATGTTGCAAATTATATGCAATACATTCGGGAGGAGATGTAAAAATGAAATCTGTAATTGTAGAAATAAAAGATGGTTTTGCCGCAGTCCTTTCTGATAATGGTTGCATAGAAAAAATAAAAGACAATAATTATTCAATAGGACAGGTGATCGATTTGGAACGAGGAAAAGTTAAGAAATCAAAAAAATTAGCAATTATGGCATCTACAGCAGCGACCTTTGTCATGCTTTGTGGAGCTGGTGTATGGGCAAGTACAAGCCCATATTCATATGTGAGTTTAGATGTTAACCCATCTATAGAATTTACGTTGAATCGATTTGATCGAGTATTAAGCGTTGAGGCGGTTAACCCTGATGGTGAGGAAATTTTAAAGAAGGTTTCATTAGACGAAATAAAATACGAAAAAGTCGACAAAGCTCTTACAGAAGCTATCAATGCTATCTATGAAGAAGGTTATTTTAAAGATGATGTCGAGGGTGATGTTGAAGGTGGCTTGGTTATAGCGACTTATGGCCAAGAGGAAGAAGAATCAGAGGAACTTGCTGAAGAAATAAAAGAAAATATAATATTACCTACAGAAGAAACGGATGAAACGAATGAAACACCTATAGATGACAATATTGAGAATGATGAATACGCTGAGAATGAAGAGAATGCTGAAGGGATATCAGTTGAAGTAACAAGCGTTGGCTTACAAAGAGTCCAGAAAGCAAGAGAACTTGGCGTAACTCCAGGAAAGCTTAACCTAGTTCAAAAATTACAGGCTTCAGCAGAAAATCCAGAGGACTTTAACATGGAAGAATGGTTAGACAAACCAGTCAAAGAAATCATGAAAGCTACAAAGGAAAATAAAAAGGCTTTAAAAGCTTCTGCTAAATCAGATGTAGAGGAAGAAAACATAGAAGAAGCAACGGATATCACTACTGATGACGCAATTACTGAAACAAGTACATCAGAAGAACAAACTGCTGATAATGAAAGAATGGACAAGAAAAACGATAAAAACGACAAAAAAGACAAAAAAGACAAAAAAGACAACAAAGACAAAGTTGGAAAAATAAATAATGCAAATAAGAAAAATGATAATGCAAATAAGAAAAATGACAATGCAAATCAAAAATCAAACAATAATGCAGCAAAAGGAAACGGTAATAAAAACAAGAAATAGCCAAGTAAGTAAAGGCCGTATCTATGATAGATAGGGCCTTTACTGTAGTTTGCTCTGCATGGGGCATATAGGGACGGGTGGCTTCCTACTCCATATTAGTAGATAAAAGTCACCGCCCCAAAGTGTCTATACGATCCTTTTTTAATTCTCCCACTATTTTTATTTTACTCAAACTTATTATCTAATATATAAATTCTACATTATATCTATCTACTTGCTCTCTTATTGATGGGGATATGGGGCCGTCTGAGATAAGATAATCCATGTGGCTAAAAGGGATGCTCTGATAAAAGCAAGAACCCCCAAATTTTGTACTATCGATAAGCACTACTTTTTCCTTTGCATATTTTACATAAGCTCGTCTTACTATAGCTTCTTCTTCTGTATATTCCATAGCACCACTCTCGCAAAGAGATTTTCCAGACATTAAAGCTAGATCTGCGCGATAATGAGTAATAAAATCACTTGCAACTGCACCATTTATAGATGAACTTTTAGGATGGACTCTACCACCTACGCAAGTGACTTCAGCATTGGTATATTGAGATAATTGCTGGGCAGTAATGGTTCCATTCGTTAATATTTTTAGTCCCTTATATTCTTTTAAGAAAGGGACCATTTGTAATACTGTAGTACTTGAATCCATAAATAGAGTCATATCGTGATATACGAAATCTAAAGCAATTTTGGCAATGTATTTTTTCTTTTCGCTTTCACTTACTTTTCGAAAGTCATATGGCAAATCTACGGATTTGTTTTCTATATATGTAGCTCCGCCTCGGATACGTCGTATTAATCCCTCTTGAGACAATTCAGCTAGATCGCGCCTAATGGTGGCTGGACTGCTGTATAAAAGTTTGGTTAAGCCCTCAACAGAGAGGCTTTTCTTTGTTTTTAACAAGTCTAAAATTTTTTGTTTTCGTTCAAATGGTAACATATTATCCTCCATAATAATGATTGATTTTGAGTAAAGAATGTGAAAAATTTATCTTTATCTGTATAATCAGTTAAATGAATGCTCTGTAATGATTAATTTTGATTATTTATTGATTTTATCGCCATCCCTTTCATTATAATTCATAAGGTCGTACAATAAAAGCAAGAAAAAAATGATATACATAAAGGAGGAATTGGCAATGCCTATTGTAAATACAAAAGAGGTCTTGCAATATGCAAAAGAGAACAAATATGCACTTGGTGCCTTTAATGTGGCAAGTATAGAGGCCATAAGAGGTATTATTGCAGCCGCTGAAGAGGCAAACTCTCCTGTTATTATGGAATTTGCAGAAAGCCATTTAGGATTTGTGCCTTTAGACATAATAGGACCGGTTATGGTCAGGGAGGCTGAGAAGGCCACAGTACCTGTCGTCGTTCATTTTGATCATGGCAAAGACGTGGATTTAATCGCTCAGGCACTAGAGCTAGGCTTTTCATCTGTAATGATTGATGGTGCTGATTTGCCTTATGATGAAAACGTTGAACTGACGAAGAAAGTAGTTGGCTTAGCACATTCTTATGGTGCAACAGTGGAAGCAGAATTAGGAACTATGGGAAATCCAGAAACATCTGGTGAAACAAATGATGAGCTAATCCATTCAGAAGCTATTTATACAGACCCTAAAGTAGCGGCTGATTTTGTAGAAAAGACAAATGTAGATTTACTAGCCGTATCTTTTGGCACTGCACATGGCTTATATATTGCGAAACCAAAATTAGACTATAAAAGATTAGACGAAATAGCTAAATCTGTTTCTGTTCCTCTAGTTATGCATGGAGGTTCTGGATTATCAGAAGAGGAGTACAAGAAATCCATTTATTATGGTGTTACAAAGATCAATTATTACTCTGATCTAGCTCATAAAGTAGCTGTAAAAGCAAGAGAAAAGCTTAATGAAGCAGCTCAGAAAAATATAGATACATATTCTCACGATATTTCTCTATGGACCATAGATATCGTTAAAGAAGATGTAATGGACAAAATGCAGGTGTTTGGCAGTACTGGACAAGCAGAGAGGGGAATGTAAATGAAAACAAAAGCCGTAAGACTATATGGAAAAGAAGATGTGCGCTTAGAAGAGTTTGATTTACCTGAAATAAAAGAGGATGAAATCCTAGCTAAAGTAGTGGTAGATAGCATCTGTATGTCTACCTATAAATTAATCAAACAAGGTTCTGAACATAAAAGAGTTACCAGAGACCTATCAGACCACCCTACGATTATTGGTCATGAAATGTGTGGGGAGATATTAGAAGTAGGCTCAAAATGGCAGGAAAAACACCAACCTGGAAGTAAGTTTGTCATGCAGGTTAATCTTCCAAATCAATTGGAAACTCCTGGATATTCATATGAACATATTGGTGGAGATGCAACGTATATTATCATTCCTAGTGAAATTATGGATAACGACTGCTTACTATCCTTTAAAGGAGATACCTATTATGAAGGTTCTCTAATTGAGCCGTTATCTTGTGTTATCTCTGCATTCAAAGCAAATTATCATGTATACGACGACGTAAAAGTTCATCATATGGGCATTAAAGAGAATGGAAATATGTTATTAATTGGAGCAACAGGGCCAATGGGATTATTAGCAGTAGACTTAGCTTTGCATGGTCCTAAAAAGCCTAAAAAACTAATTGTAACTGACATTGATGACAAAAAACTTGAGAGGGCTAGAAAATTATATACCTCTGAAGAAGTCGAAATTGAGTTCGTCAATACGGCAAATACTGAGGATCAAGAACAACTTCTCAGATCTTTTGTAAATGGAGGAGGATATGACGATATCTTTGTCTTTGCACCTGTTCCTTCTCTAGTGACATTAGGTTCTTCAATCTTAAATATAGATGGCTGTTTGAACTTCTTTGCAGGTCCTTCTGATAAATCCTTAATGGCACCTATTAATATTTATGGCATCCATTACAATGATCACCATTATGTAGGTACATCTGGAGGAAATATACAAGATATGAAAGATGGTATAAAGCTCATTGAAGACAAAAAAGTTGATGTGTCTAAGATCGTAACTCATATTTTAGGCTTAAACGATGTAGCTTATGCCACCTTACATCAAACAGAAATAGGAGGTGGGAAAAAAATCGTATACACCCATAAAGATATGGCCCTAAAAGATATTAGCCAAGTAGAAAAGGATTCAGAATTAGGACGTATCTTAAGTAAAAATAACGGTGTTTGGTCAAAGGAAGCAGAAGAGTATATATTAGGTCAAACAAAGGATATTTAGGGCTTTTGAGTGCAAGTTATAGAAAAATTATATTTGTGTAATAGTAATTAATATGTCTTTAGCTGATGGAGATACTGTTATTACAGAAACTGCTTCAGCTCCAAAAGAAGAGGCAAAAGTAGCGCCAAAGAGCAATCCAGTAGGTTTAAGCCTTGGAGATGCTGAACCAGAGACTGTTGAGATTGGTGTTCCTGCCATTTTATTCTCTAGAGTGATTACAGGACCTGCCTCAGTAGTAATTGCATATTTTGCAAGCTTCGGTTTATTCTAAAATATATTATATCAAACGAGACGAGACTTCTATGACGAAGTCTCGTCTCGTTTTTCAGCATAGAGGTCTGCTCAATTTACTGTCTATGCCATGATATAATGATAGAATTGGCAGGTGAAGAATCAGGCGAGAAATATTCTAAATTTTCAATTGTGCGCAAAGTACGTATTTACTACTATAATTGTATCAAATACCAATAACAACAACAAGACTATATTTCTCATGGAAATTATGCTAAAGTTATGTATATTGTTTTGGAGATGAATCTCCTGACAATCCTAAATAAGGAGTGATTCTCGCAATGGAAAATGAACCATCTGAGTTACATTTTGAAAAGAAGAGATTAGAAACAACCATAGCTTTAGCAAAGAAACAAATTCATGAAGCAAAATATAAAAACGAAGAAAATAAATCAGCCATTATTGCTGCAAAACAGGAACTACGTGAAAACACGGTCCACTCAATTTCCAATCTTTCAAGCAGTGAAGGATTTGAAGCTCTGGCTGAATTAAGTCAATATACAAATCCTATCACAGAAAAGGTCATGGACTATGAAAAAATAGAGAAGAAAATTGCTACTTTAGAAAAACTCATAAAATCTCCTTATTTTGCGCGAATTGACTTTAAATTTGATGATGAGGATGAATTTGAAAAGGTATATATTGGGCGTTCTTCCTTAATAGAAGATGATTCATATGAAATAATTGTCTACGATTGGAGATCGCCAATAGCAAGTGTCTTTTACCGCTTTGCATTAGGGAAAGCCTATTATGATGCACCTAGTGGGCGTATCACAGGAGAAGTGAATCTAAAACGAGAATATGAGATTGTAAATGGAGAATTAAAATACTTTTATGATGCAGAAGTTCAAATTGTAGACGAATTTTTAAAAAAACTATTGTCTCAAAATACTTCTAATCAAATGAAAGCTATTGTAGAAACAATACAGAAAGAACAAGATCTGGTCATAAGGGATATGGAAAACGAATTGATGATGGTACAAGGTGTAGCAGGAAGCGGTAAGACTTCTGTTGCTCTTCATAGGGCTGCATATCTTATGTATCAAGGATTGTCTAATACACTTTCATCTAATAATATTATGATCATTTCACCAAACTCCTTATTTGAGCAGTATATTTCTAGCGTACTGCCTGAGCTAGGAGAAGATAACGTAGCTTCTGCAGTATTTGAAGAGATGCTTTCTGAAATTCTTCAAAATGAGCATATACAGCCAAGAAGCGAATTTTTAGAAAGCATTATCTCAAGCTCAAAATATGGAGCTCTTATAAAGAGCAGTATGGAATTTAAAATGTCTCCTGAGTTTTTAGAAATATTAAATAGTTTTATATCCGATTTAGCTTATCAATGGATTGAGTTTGAAGATGTCTATTATAAAAACAAATGCATCGTAAAGAAGGAAATACTACGAGATAAAATATCAGGAAGAAAAGAAACTCCTATAGGGATGAAATTAGAGCAATTAGAAGAGTATATTTTAGATCTAATATCTGAATCTAAGAAAAAGCCACTTGGCAAATTAGAAGTATTTCATATTAAAAATGATATACAAAGATTCACCAAGCTTAATATTAAAAATTTATACCGAAAATTCATCAACAATAAAGAATACTTTTATCACATAGCGAAAGATATTGAGCTGCATGACGATATTGAAGAGATTTTGAGGTTTACAGCGGAAAATCTAAATATTCCTTACTTATGCTATGACGATGCAGCTGTTCTTGCTTATTTACATCTAAAGATATATGGATCTAGAGAATATATAAACATAAAACAAGTAGTCATCGATGAAGCACAAGATTACTATCCGCTTCATTATGAAATATTTCATTTATTGTTTAAGCATTCTAAGTTTACGATATTAGGCGATATCAATCAAACCCTTGAAAAGAAAGAAGACTTATCTTTATATGAACAAATTCAAAAGATTCTAGATAAGAAAAAAGCATCTTTGATTACGATGAACAAGAGTTTTCGTTGCACCAATGAGATTTTGAATTATAGTTCAAAATTCATTGATCACGATTTAGAGATAAAGAGTTTTAACAGAGATGGAGAAGAACCAAAAGTTTATACATCGGATGATGCATCTTCTTTTAATCATAAGATTATTTCAGAAGTGCAGTTGTGTTTAGAGGAAGGTTATGAAACCATCGGCTTAATCTGTAAAACAGCCCAAAATGCTGACTTGTTATATGAGTCTTTAAAAGATAAAACAAATCTTAAATTAATAAAAAGTGGGGATGTAGTAGATTTACATGGCGTGAATATTATACCTGTTTATATGTCAAAAGGCCTTGAATTTGATGCTGTCTTAATCTGTGATGCAGATAGTAAAAATTATCAAAGTGAAGACGATAAAAAACTCCTATACATTGCCTGCACAAGAGCCCTTCACAGGCTTAATTTGTTTTGTAGGGGAGAGGCAAGTCCTTTATTATAATTTATATTGCAATCTAATAACAATATAATATTGAAAATGACATAAAGAGTATTTTGTGATAATATACAAAGAAAAATAGATACAAAAGAATTTATAGATAAGGGTGAAAATTATATGAAATTAGGTATTGTTGGCACAGGGCCTATTGTGCGTGAGTTTTTAGATGCATTAAAAGATTTTGAACAAATTGAATTCACTGCGATTTGTTCAAGAAATCCCAATACTGCGCTTGAATTCTCAGAGACGTGGAATATCCCATACAAGTATTGCAGTTACAAAGAGATGCTAGAAAACAAAGAAATTGATACGATCTATGTTGCCTTGCCAAATAGCCTTCACTTTCAATACAGTTTAGAGGCTTTAGAGCACCATAAGCACGTTATATGTGAAAAACCCTTCACTACAACCGTAGAGGAGGCATATGCTCTAAAAAAAGCTGCAATAAATCATAATGTAATGATTTTTGAAGCGATAACCACAAGGCATTTATCAAATTACAAATCCGTAAAAAGGAATTTAGATAAACTAGGCAAAATAAAGATCGTACAACTAGATTTTATACAGTATTCAAGTAGGTACGATTTATTTAAAAGTGGGGAGACGCCAAATGTCTTTAATCCTGTATACTATGGTGGTGCATTAGCTGATTTAAATATTTATAATATTCATTTTGCCGTAGGATTATTTGGAAGGCCAAAAGAAGTCCACTATTTTCCGAATATGGTTAGAGGAATTGACACTTCAGGAATTCTTATTATGGAATACGAAGACTTTAAGTGCGCCTGTGTTGCTGCAAAAGATTGTCACGGAAAACCGTCCATCCGAATACAAGGTGATTTAGGTGAAATCTATATACCATCATCTGCAAATAGTTGTGATGGATATACGTTAACTTGTAGTGGAGAGCCTTCTTATATTGATGAAAATCAGTGGAAAAGTCGATTAGTAGAAGAATTCTTAGATTTTGACAAGATGATTCAAGAAAAGGATTATACATCTTGTTACGAACTATTAGACATAAGCATAGAGGTAGTAGAAGTTTTTGAAAAAGCAAGAGCAGTTGCAGGGCTTAAGTACGGAAAAGAGAACTAAATATAAGAAAAGGAATTTGCCATAGAAATTTTATTGGCAAATTCTTTTTTGCAAATAATCATTAAGCTAAATAAAAAGATTGATTTTACTATAATAATTATTTTTTACCGATGCGTACCCTCCACACATCAGGACCTTTATCTAAATATTCCCACTCAAATTGATCTGTATATTCCGCTGAAAATTGATAATAAAGAGGAAGTGGGTCGTGGTCATTTGTTAACTCCATACTTTCACCTGGTTTTAAACTATGATACGTTTCAAAAATAATTCTATGCTTATCTTTTGGTTCATACTTACGTGCATCTACTTGCGCAACAAACATCATCATACCTCCTAATGAATTTGTATTAGTATTACCAATTTTTTGTTTGTAATGCTTTTCTATGGAAGTAGTATAAATTAATTTTTATACCAAATATTCATACTTTCAATTTGACCTGAAATTTGCGTATTATTTAATAATGTTCCACCATATTTATACCCTACACTTGAAAAGGTACAGTTCATAGGTAGTGATAAAGATCTTGCTATGCTATAAACAGTTTGGATTCCTTGATTTTTCATTTCCTTTTCCATTGTATTTAAGAGGTGCTTTGCTAATCCTTTACCTCTATATTCTGGATTTATAGCGAAATCTGTCATCTCTGCATTTTTATATTTATAACTAATCTCGCTTGAGGATAAAGCAATTAGTTCTTTATTATAATATATTCCAAAATATGCAATATTATCTTTCATTGTATCAATGATATAGTGTGTATCAAATATTGGGAAAGGATAAGATAGAAATACTTTTTTATATAAGGCGACCATTTCTGGTGCTCTCTTCTCATCCATTTTTTGTAGTGTAAAATTAGAGTGTAAGCTTTCTGGTAATACTTGTAGTTTTGTTCGTGCAATATCTATATTTTTTTTGTATATGTGCTCCTTATCCGACTTACCTCTTTCAGGCAATAAAAACTTACTTAAAAAAATGCAATTTTCTTTACCCATAAAATACCTTGGAATTTGTCCTTCAATATGATAAGCTCTTTCTAAAAATTGTTGGATAGCATTTTCAGGTATTTTTAATACTATTTTGCTGTATTCTTCTTTTTCTGCTAAATCTTCTATACGGTCTATTATAATATTCTCATCTTTGGAATTGTAATCCATAAGGTAGATTCTGTTATTGGATTTTCCGTGATGAATAGTACAGTTTCCAAGTTTTTCAATTATATCAAACATAATGATCTCACCCCACTGGCGTTAAGTTAATAGTATCATCGTAATCTGCCAATAATTTATTAATGCCAACTACCTCTTTAGTATGATGAGTATCTGTTTTAAACTGTAGATTACAGTCGGTGCAATTTAGATCGCAAAGGGCAGGTTTATAGCAGTCTGGTTCTCGATATGTAGTAATTACACCCTCGTAATTTCGTAGAATAACTTTATTTGTTGACCACGAAACAATATAGTTCGGACCAACTGGGATTTTTCCACCTCCACCAGGAGCATCAATAACATAAGTTGGAACTGCGAATCCGCTTGTATAGCCTCTTAAATTCTCCATTATTTCAATTCCTTTGCCCACAGAAGTTCTAAAATGTTCAAGGCCTTCAGATAAATCACATTGATAGATATAATAAGGTCTTACTCTAAAATGAACTAATTTCTGAACGAGTTTTTTCATGATTCTAGGACAATCATTAATATCCGCTAATAGAACAGATTGGTTTCCCAAAGGTATACCTACTCCCGTAAGTTTTTTTATTGCTGTTTTTGCTTCATAGGTTAATTCTTTTGGATGATTATAGTGGGTATTAATCCACAGGTTATCATATTTGCTGAGTGAATCTATTAATTTATTCGTAATTCTAAATGGAAGTACGACTGGAGTTCTAGTGCCTATTCTAATGACTTCAACGTGATCTATTTTAGTCAGTTCATCTAATATAAAAAGAATGTGTTCATCAGGTAACATAAGTGGGTCTCCGCCAGATAATAGAACATCTCTTACTTCCGTATGCTTCTTTATGTACTCAATTCCTTTGAGAAGATCTGCCTTGCTGGGTATGGAATCTTTGTCTCCTACTTTTCTTTTTCTCGTACAATGTCTGCAATACATTGCACATAAATTACTAACATGGAATAAAACTCTATCTGGATAACGATGAGTAATCCCAATAACGGGACTATCCTTTTCCTCCGCTAAGGGATCAAGCATCTCAGCATCTGATTTTTTCAATTCTCTTGTATCTGGAAATGCTTGTTTAAAAACAGGATCATTTTCATAATCACTTGGATCAACTAAAGACATATAATAAGGTGTAATTGCCATAGGAAATGCATCTATAGTTTCCTGTAATTTCTTTCTTTTTTCTTCAGAGAAGGAAACATTTAATATTTTTTCAACAGTCTCAATTTTTTTAATAGAGTTTTTGATTTGCCACCTCCAATCAGTCCACTTTATTAAAGATTTTTCGTTTAATTTTTTGTCATTCATGTACAGATGTATAAAATCTATCCCTTCTTTCATCTGTTGCCTCCTTAAATATTAGTTTGTTTTTTCTACAGTGAAGTATTTTCTGCGAAAAAAAAGGCACTCTAACTCATTACTTTACGTAATAGAGTTAGAGTGCCTAAGCTTCACTATTTAGCTAGCTTTATACCATGATCTTCATAGCATAGTTCATGACCATATGATCCTAAACAGACCCCAGTTCTATAAGAATATTTTTCAATATTATTTTCACAATTGCAGTAGTCTTATCTGAATTTGTATTAATTCATACGTGACAGACTCGAAAACTTGTTACTCATAACATTTACTTCATATCGGATATAAAATTGTGTATAGTATAACCCAAAATTTAACATTAGTCAATAATAATGTACAGTAATATTTACGAGAACATAGTAATAGATTGTTTCAATTCAATGTTAAATGTACCATCATGAAAATGAGATGTGCCTCGTAAGATTTTTGTTGATCTACTGTCTCTTGTAAAACTGAGGTATGACTGTAGAATTATGCCGTTTATTAATGAAAAGATGAATAAAGACATAGCTAATATAATTATTGTGAAGAGGTTTGGATTTTCATCAAACATTGGGTATGCCTGACATCAAGTAATTGTGTATAATAGAGTATGGTTAAGAATAAAAAGAAAAGGTAGAGAGAAGAATGGAAAAAAATATTAAAGTGACAAATCCTAGATACCAACAGATTGCAGCGGATGTGGCAGCAAAGATTGTAAATAATCAATATAAAGTAGGGGATAAAATATTTGCTCGATCTGCATTAGCAAGTCAGTATGGTGTTTCTGCAGAAACAGCTAGAAGAGCTATATGTGTGTTATCGGATATGCAAATCGTAAAACCAGTAAAAGGTAGCGGAGTTGTGATAACTTCACGTGAAAATGCAGTCTACTTTGTACAACATCACAAAGATATTGATACGGTAACATCACTAAAAAATAAAGTTATTAAAACAATAGAAGGACAGCAAAAAGAAAATAAATATCTAATAGAGCAGATTAATCTTCTTGTCGATAAAATCAGCCGTTTTAATCGGATTAATCCTTTTATACCCTATGAAATAGAGTTAAAAGGTGATAGCAATTATTTAGGACAAAATCTATCGGAGATTAATCTATGGCACAGTACTTCTGCGACGATTGTCGGCATACGAAGAGATGACACCTTAACCATGTCGCCAGGCCCATATGCTACTGTAAATGAAGGTGATATCTTATACTTTGTAGGGGACGACAATGCTTTTGAGAATGTAAAAAGTTTGTTTTATAATAAAAAATAGAATATGCAGCGAAAGCTGCTTCTTTTTTATGTTATAGGAAACTCCTACTTTAGACTCTAGCTCTTGCTAGTCGTCTTGAACGCCAGAAAAAGATCTTGACCCAAAAGGAATACCCTAATACTAATGACTAAAGAGTAATTACTTGTGACTAATGCGCCGAAGGCGCTTTTTTGTTTGCGGGACATATTGACGAGCCGATGGCGATTGTTGGAAAGATGTGGAGGTGGCATGGTTTTCATAACTACGTAGTATTCTAAACTAGATTATAGGATAAACTTATACAGTTTATACATGGTTCTTGACGAGTAAAAAGATTTATGTTAAAGTGACAACTGTAAATAAAAATCAATATGTTGCTTTTAAAAGATTGAAAGGGGGGGTATTTTGACGGTAGAAGTTGAAGTAAAAAATTTATATAAAATATTTGGTCCTTCGCCCAATAAAATATTTCCATTAATAGACAAAGGAATGACGAAAAGAGAAATCTTAGAAAAAACTGGATATGGACTTGGCGTATCTAATGTGAGTTTTCAAGTTCATCGAGGTGAAGTCTTTGTTATCATGGGATTATCAGGTAGTGGAAAATCCACGCTCATTCGATGCCTCAATCGTCTTATCGAACCAAGTAAAGGGGAAATATGGATTGATGGAAAGAATATTATTTCAATGAATAAAGAAGAACTTATGGAAGTACGAAGAAAGAAAGTCGCAATGATATTTCAAAACTTCGCATTACTTCCTCATCGGACGATTTTGGATAATGTGGCTTTTGGTTTGCAAATTCAAAATGTTGAACTAGCCAAAAGACATGAAAAAGCCAAAAGCGCATTAGAGCTTGTTGGCCTCAAAGGATATGAAGATTCTTATCCAAGTGAATTAAGTGGGGGAATGCAACAAAGAGTTGGTCTCGCTAGAGCATTGGCTACTGATGCAGATATTCTACTTATGGACGAAGCCTTCAGTGCATTGGATCCATTGATTCGAAAAGAAATGCAAGATGAGTTAGTATCTTTGCAGGAAAGAATGCAAAAGACCATCATCTTTATAACACATGATCTAGATGAGGCACTTAAAATAGGTGATCGTATTGCTATTATGAAAGATGGTGTTATTGTTCAAACAGGAACTCCAGAACAGATTTTAAATAATCCAGCCGACGATTATGTAAAAGAGTTTGTTCAAGATGTTAATAGAGCACGTGTAGTAACGGCTGCATCTATTATGAAAAAAGCGGATGTAGTAGTTACTGAAAGAGATGGCTTGCGATTGGCTGTTAAAAAAATGAACGATGCCTCTATATCCAGTATCTTTGTAGTAGATAAAGGACGTCATATTAAAGGGATTATCACTGCGGAAAAAGCACTAGAAGCTCTTAAGGCAAACAATAATAAGCTTGAAGATGTTGTAGATACAAATGTAAAAACCGTATCTTTAGATAAAGCTATTGAGGAAATACTACCTCATTTTATGGAATCTCCTTATCCCATTGTAGTAGTAGATGACGATAATCGTATGTTGGGTATTATTTTTAAGATTTCTGTACTAGCAGGAATTTTAGGAGGGGGTGGTGACAGTGATTAGTTTACCTATAGGTGAGGTAGTTGAAGTAGCAATTGATTGGATGACAAAAAATCTTAGCGGCTTTTTTGATATAATAAAACTGATATTATTGGGAGTACTTAATTTATTTGAAGGAATATTTAATGGCATTCCTTGGTTTATTATGCTTGGACTTATTGTTCTTATATGTTGGTTAAGGGTAGGAAAAAAAGAAAGTATTCTTGCCATCATAGGTCTTTGTTTGATTTATGGCATGAATCTTTGGAGCGAGACTATGGAGACATTAGCATTAGTTTTAACGGCAACCTTTATTGCGCTAGCCATAGGAATTCCTCTAGGAATATGGATGGCTAGAAGTGATAAACTTGATCAAATAGTTCGACCCATACTAGATTTTATGCAGACGATGCCTGCTTTTGTTTACTTAATACCTGCAGTATATTTCTTTGATCTTGGACAAGTTCCTGGTGCAGTGGCAACGGTTATATTTGCTATGCCTCCTGTTGTTAGACTTACGAGCCTGGGAATACGACAAGTGTCTAAAGATGTCATCGAAGCTTCGGATTCTTTTGGAGCCACTTACAAGCAAAAACTATTTCAAGTACAAATACCCTTGGCAATGCCAACCATATTAGCTGGATTAAACCAAACGATTATGCTTTCCTTGTCTATGGTTGTTATATCTTCAATGATTGGTGGCGGTGGCCTTGGTAATGTTGTGCTTAGGGGTATTACGCAGATGAAGGTTGGAGAAGGTTTTGAGGGAGGGCTAGCAGTAGTCATATTGGCAATGATACTTGACAGAGTAACACAATCTCTAGGCAAGGAAAAGTAGAGTTTTTATAGACTAATATGTCTATTAGAATAAAAAATGAAAGGAAGATTTAATGCGTTTTAAAAAATTTGCAATATTGTTATTAGTAACTTTTATGACTGTAGGAGCTTTTGCTGGATGTGCAAAGGATGGTGGCGGGTCCGATAATAAAGGAACCGTTAAACTAGGTGTGGTAAACTGGGCTGAGGGAATTGCGATGACCAATTTAGTAACAGCAGTTCTAGAAGATCATATGAATTATGAGGTGGATATTACCGTAGCTGATGTGGCACCAATATTTACATCAGTGGCCAGCGGTAATACAGATGCATTCTTAGACGTATGGTTACCAGTTACTCATGAAAGCTATATGGAAGAGTATGGTGATAATTTAGTTGATTTGGGTATAAACAACGGAAATGCGAGAATAGGCTTAGTTGTACCAGAATATGTAGAAGTAGATAGTATAGAAGAACTAAATGATAATGCAGAAATATTTGATAAGAAAATCATCGGCATTGATGCTGGAGCAGGTATCATGAGTTCAACGGAAGAAGCTATTGATGAATATGATTTGGATTTTGAACTTATTACTAGCAGTGAAGCGGCTATGACAGCATCATTATCAAAAGCAATTGACGAAAAAACTCCTGTAGTAGTGACAGGATGGACGCCTCACTGGAAGTTTGCTGATTTTGATTTAAAATTTTTAGAAGATTCTAAAGGTGTATATGGAAAAACAGAAGAAATACATACCATTGCTCGTATAGGACTAGAGGAAGATATGCCTGAAGTGTACTCTTTCTTAGAAAAGTTTTCTTTAACAGATGAGCAGCTAAGTGAATTAATGGGTGCTATAGCAGAAGGAAGCAATGAATTAGAATCTGCAAAAGCATGGATGAATGAAAATGAAGAAGTAGTAACTCAGTGGTTAAAGTAAGAATGATTACTAGCTTATATTAAATATAAAAAAGGTAGACAGTTAATACTGTTTACCTTTTTTATATAATAAGAGCGTGTCCAGCTAAGCTGGCCACTTACAAGTCGGTGAAAGTCCGACCTGCGTAATCGCCAAGGAGCGCAGTAGATATATAACCATGTAATGGTGAGAACTGTTGCATGAAGCGTTATGAAAATGTGCCGAAAGTGGTGCTATCAAATATACAGACCGTAACATAAAGTGAATTCTGCAGCACTGTTAGAAAACTCCGAGAGGAGAGAAAGAAACTGACGAACCTCTTCTTATTAGGTGAAGTCCATGGAAGCTAAGGAAGAACTTGGAGCCCTTAGTGAAGAAGTTTCCGGTGTATGGGAATCGGTATGTATAGAATGTAAGAGGCTGGAACTGGAGAGATCCTCCCCTGCATGCGAAAGCATAAAGCGGTAACCTATAAGCGAAAGTGAAATGGAAATCGGCAGGAAGGAAGTCGGAGGGGACCATAGTACTGATGAAGGTATGGACAACAAAACCATACCGAGGGAAGGGTCCCTGCTTAGTTCAAGCTTTTGGAGGAGGTAAGAGTGAGTGAATGTCACAAAGACTAACAACACCATAGATAAAGTTCGACAACTTCAAAGAAAGCTATACCAATCAGCCAAGAGAAATAGGGTAAGAAAATTTCATGCTTTGTACGATAAACTCTATCGAAAAGATATACTCTATAGGGGATGGCAACAAGTGAAGTGTAACAAAGGAAGTGCTGGAGTAGATAAGCAAACGATAGAAGATATCGAAAGCTACGGAATAGATAAAGTCATTCTAGAAATTCAAGAAGAGTTAAAAGAAGGGCAGTATAATCCTGCGCCAGTACGACGAGTGTATATACCCAAAGCTGGTGGTAAGAAAAGACCACTGGGAATACCAACGGTAAAAGAAAGCAAATGGTTTGATATACTATGCAATGGAACAATGGATATGCAAGAAGGCAAAACAGAACGTACAAAGCAAAGTGAAAGAAACCCTAAAGAATGCAACTTTATATCAAGATATAGAAGCCGTAATAAAAAGATTAAATCGAAAGATTGTAGGTTGGCGTAATTACTATGGTATATCGCCAACGAGAATACTGATGAAGCTAGATAAGTATATCCTAACAAGGCTAGTGATCTGGTACAATCGGAAAAGACAAGAACGAAAGCGCTATAAATTTATAGAGTTGTCGTTAATGTTTAAAGATTTAGGACTTAAAAGAATTGCATTCACATCATAATGCTGATGGAAGAAGAACTTCGGAAAGCCGTATGAGGGAAAATCTCACGTACGGTTTGATGAGGAGGTTCTGGCAGAGGTATAACCAAAGCCAGAACTTTACTCTACAACACCTACTTTTGACATTGGTTCCTGCAAGTCATACTGAATGTACACAAAGGGTTTTGATCCAAAAGAAATACGCTAATGCTAGTGACTAATACGCCGCAGGCACTATTATTATATTAGTGAAATTAATGTTTTGGTTCACAATAGATTATCCTGTGCATAGTACTTACAAATTATGTACTGAAGTAAAATTGCTGTTGAAGTATGAAACTTGATGAAAGAGAGTCTGGATTTATGATAAGATAGTAAGGATGGGTGGAGAAGAATTTACTGTTATTGCTCTAGAAACTCGTGAAAAAGTGGAGTGATCAATAAACGTGCATTGGAAACTAAGAGTTATAAAACATTGGATGAACAATAGTAATGAAGTAACATTAAGAGAATTATTACGTGTAATTATAGATTTTTCATACAAAACAAAGTCTAAAAGAAGACTTGAACGCATTAATGTGATGGATGAATGTCTGGAAATTATATTAAAAAATTATAGGGAACCTTTATATATACCTAAAGGTTTAGACCTGGATTTGTTCTACTTAATCATGGAAGAGACATTTAATAAGGATCACTGGCATTATTATCAGATACCACAAACAAGGGTCGAAGAGGATGATGTGGTGTTAGATTGTGGTGCTGCTGAAGGGTTATTTACTTATACTGTTGCTAAGCATTGCAAAAAGGTATACGCAATTGAACCTGTACCGGACTTTGTTAGGTGTTTAAGAAAATCTTTTGCAAATAGAAAGAATATAGAGATTATTCCTGGCGCTATATCAGATCAGTTAGGAGTAATGTATTTGGATGAGGATACTATTTCTTCCTATATTACGGATGAATTTACGAATATAAAGGTAGATACATGGTCCATTGACGATTTGTTTTATAAAAATAGCAAATCTGTAGATTATATAAAGGCTGATTTAGAAGGACAAGAGCTTAAGATGCTTAAGGGCGCTAAGGAGACCATAAGAAAGTATAAACCTAAAATGGCGATTACAACATATCACAATATCGAAGATGCTGAGCAAATATATAATTATATAAAATCTATTGATAATAATTACAATATTAAATTAAAAGGTATACAAGCTAGAATGGGAAGCTATACGATGTTACATGCGTGGCCAGAAAAACAGTAAAGAAAGAGTGAAGATGATGTCAAATATTAGCATTAGCACAGTTGACCTATATTTAACAGGCAGTTGTAATTATAAGTGTGAATATTGCTATGGAGAATCTGATACAAGTCCTCACATGACATATGATACCTTGATGAATTGTTTGAATTTTGCAGAGTATATTTGTGCGGATACAATTGAATTGTGTGGTGGAGAACCACTTATATCTCCTTTGTTTGAGACAGCGGTACTAGAAGCTAGAAAAAAGGGATTTAAGGTCATTGTTAGAACTAATGGTATCTTACTAGAACAATATATGGATCTTGTAGCTCATAACTGCGAATGGGTGGGCGTTTCATTAGACGGCTTAGCAGAGATTAATGCGAAGATGCGTCCTAGTAGGCAAAGACTAACAATAGAAGAACAGTTTGATATTCCTATTAAAAATATCAAAAAATTAAAACAAATAAACCCTAATATCAAAATTATACTTGCTACTATAGCTACAGCAGAAAATTATGACGAAATATTAAATTTAATGGATTTTGTGTTTAATAGTAATCTTCCAGTTGACAAGTGGAAGATTTATCAATTTATTGAGGATAAGTTTAGATCCGTAGTTTATAGTAAAAAATATGCTCTGTCATCAGAGAAATTTCTTTACCTAAAAACTCATATGCCAGAAACTTTGCCAAGTGGAGGAAAAATTATCATGCAATCAGCAGATGCAGATGGTGCAGGAGGTAATTGTCTACTAGTATCTCATAATGGCACAATTAAGATTTTAGATGAATATTATGGAAAAATTGGACAAGATGATTATCAAAGTATATGCAGTAATTTAAAGACCGGTTCAGTCATCAAATATATTCAACAAAATAAAAAGGTGACCTATGTCTAAGATAGAGTATAAGATACCTAAAGAAATATATATAGAAACAACCAATCATTGTAATGCTCACTGCCCTATGTGTCCAAATGACCAAATGAAAAGAGAACGGGGCATAATGGATTGGACACTATTTGTGAAAATTGTTCGAGATTGTAAGGAGTTAGATCTAGAAAATACCACGATTTATTTACATAAAGAAGGTGAGCCTTTAATCGATTCTAAGATATTTAATAGAGTTCGTTATATAAAAAAAGAATTGCCAAATTTAAAAGAAGTGGTCTTAAATACAAACGCTATGCTTTTAAATGAAGAAAATACGATACAATTATTACATTCTGGACTAGATAAAGTGTTTTTTAGCGTTGATGGTGCTAGAGAGGAAAGCTACCAAAAACTAAGACTAGGTTTAGACTATAAGACAGTGATTGATAACTTGATAAGATTTTTTGAGCTAAAGAGGCAGTACCATTCTAATATACATACTGTAATGCAGATGCTTGTATATCATGAGAACATAAATGAAGTACATGATTATAAAAAACAATGGGAAGATTTTGCAGATGAAATCTTTATAAAGAAAATGCATAATTACTTAGATGCTGGCATGTCAGACATGACCCAAGTTAAAAGTGATAAACAGATTGATGTTTGCCAGGAGCCCTTTGAAAATATGATCATCTACTGGAATGGTGATGTTGGGATATGCTGCTGGGATTATGATTCTTTTGCTAATGTAGGTAATGTGAGGGACAAGTCTATAGTCGAAGTTTTTAATAATTCTTCTTATGAAATCATTAGAACAAAACTTAGTAATTACAAGGCCAACAAATTAGAACCTTGCTCTAGATGTTTAAGAATTTTTGGTCAAGATAAAATAGCAGGCTATTCTAGTGTAGACGAGAATATTGTGCGATAATTATGATGCAAGGAGTTAAAAGAGAAATGACCATATCAAAAATTGTAGTAGGTGTATTAACATATAATCGCCCTGAGTTATTAGAAGAGACATTACACTCTTTTAATGAGTATTTAAAGGCTTATAGGGATTTATTTAAGTTTGTGATTTTTGACAATGGCAGTAAAGATGAAATCATTAAAATAAATAAAAAGATAGCTCAAAAATATCGTTCGAAATTTGTTACATCAAGAAAGGTTATCGAATCCACGAAAAACTCTAAAATAAGAGACCATAATATTTCTATAGGACATAGAAATCTCAGTCGATTAATGAAAAAAGAAGATGGCGATGCTTATATTATATTAGAAGATGATTGGGCATGTGCTGCTTATATACCATTAATTGAACTAATTGAGTACTTAAGAAAAAACCCAGATATAGGGCAAATTCGACTTAGAAACTCTAGATATGATGGCACTTTGACGGGAGGAGCGAAACATAATTTTGTAACTCAAGAACCTATTAAATGGACAAAAGAAGTTGTGATTGGCAATTACATATTAGCTTATGGCAATCTACACTGGGTAAATAATCCGTCTATCATATCAAAAGAAGCTTTAGATTTAATTAGTAAGGGTTATAACAGCGAAGTAGAGTGTATGAAAGCATTCCATGAAATATATCCCATAAATCTACAATTACAGCCAGGTGTATTTGAGCATATAGGCCCGTGGAGGCATAGGAAAGATTTAGTGGAGCAAGGAATTATTCAAGGCGAGGATAATAATGAATCATTTGATTTTTCATAGATTTGATGATATAGGACCTTATAATGACAATACCATAAATATATTAGATCGATTAGAAGAATTGTGCATACCAAGTATTGTCGCAGTTATTCCAAATAAACTAGAGCGCAAAATGGCAGATTACATAAAAGAATTAAAGTACTGCATTGTTGCTCAACATGGAGTGAATCATTTAAATAAAGTTAATGCAGGATGGCTAGATGAATTCCCTGAATATTTGGATAAATGTATAATAAAAAAACAAATAAGAGATGGTAGAGATTATTTAAAAGAAGTACTACAAAGACCTATTACGACCTATATACCTCCTTGGAATAATACTTCTAGGCAAACTGTTGAGATACTTGAAGAGTTGGGATTTCAAGTTTATTCTAGCCAATACAATAAGCTAGTAGAAAGTACTATGCTTCAGGTACCAATTAGTATAGATGTTGTTAAGTCGTACCATCCAAAATCAATTCTTAAACCTTATGATGTTATTACAAATGAAGTACAAAATACTATGAAATACATAGATAACTATTTCATTGGAATTATGTATCATCCCAACGAGTTTTTAGATAATGATGTAGAGATGATATTAAATTTAATAGAGAGCTATAAGGCTATGGCAATGGAGTATTTTGACCTTAGAGAGCTCTTGATGAAGATAGACACCAAGGAGATATAATATATGATAGAGATCGTAGCAGTAATTTTGACAAGTTTAGTAATTGGAAAAACCCTATTTGCTTTGAGAAATATATGGACAAGCTATAAGGCATTAAATGAGGTACAAAATACATGTTTTACATCGAATAAAAATCCTAAGGAACTTTTACTCCTCATACCCGTTTTAAGAGAACAAAATATTATAAAAGATACATTAGATTATTTTGGCAAATACGCTAGTAAAAATATTCGGCTTCAAGTTGTTATAGTAGGTACACATAAAGAACAATCCGATAAAGAAAAGCATAGAAGAAGGCTAGAGACCGTTTATGATCTTTATCAAAATAGTAGCCATATTGAAGAGATGAAAAAAAACGTAAGAGGATTTTTTTTAGAAGAAACTTTAGAAAAACTATGGGAGAATAGAGCTGGGTATACACTTGAAGCTTTTATAGAGGAATATGATAAACAACCTAGCACTAAGAAAGTAGTTGAAGAATGGATTGAAAATTATAGAAGTAAAACGGTATCTAGTTATGCACCCAGGTTTTATTACTTAGAAAGTCCGCAAAAAAAAGGAGATAGAGCTACTCAATTAAATTATGGACTTAAAACCTATCTTAGCACGATTAATTCAGATATAGATGTTATCGGTGTTTATGACGCAGATTCCATTCCAGATCTAAAAGCATTTGAATCTGTCGTACATGCTATATGTTATACGGGAGCGGATGCTTGTCAACAACCTCTTCATTTTATAGATACTGCAAATCAATACAGTAAGGAAAGAAAAAACCCCATTCTTGTTGCTAGTGCAATATATCAAACTATGTGGAGCGTAATAAAAGAATATCCTAATAACTACAAGTATTCAAGACATAAAGCAAAAAGAGTTAATACATATTATTTGAGAAATGTTTATTTGAATGGGCATGGTCAATTTTTTTCAAAAGGTATACTTGATAAGATAGGAGGATTTCCAGAGGGAGTCATTGCAGATGGTGTACAAATCGGCTATCGATTGTCTATGATGAATGCATCTATAAAAACGGTACCTTATTTTTGCAGTGATGATATGCCTAAATCCACTAGTGAGATGGTTGTTCAACATTCTAGATGGTATGGAGGTTGTATGGAGCTTTATTCTGCATATAACTGGAGCAAAGGTTTTACCGAGAAGAAGCCATTTGTACAATTATTAGATGGATATCATTTGCAAGGCGCATGGGCTTTTGCACCGTTGGTAGTGGGTATAGGTTTTATAAGTATTTGCTTTGTACCAAGTTTAGAACTTAAAAAAGGGTTATTTAGCATATATTTGTTATCTCTTTTTGTCTATATGTATATTCTACCAAAGCTTGCAGTGAAGATTATTGGTTTAGATGTAAAGATTCGGTTTGTAGATTGGCTATCTCTGCCTGTGGCAATTATTTTAAAGTCTATAGGTCCTAATGTATATATAGTACAAAAGCTTATATCAATAGTACGAAAAAAGCCCATAGTTTATAGCAAGGTTGAACGTTAGGAGGATAAAATGAACTATCCTTGGCAGAATGAAGAAAAATTTAGTAAAATGGACTTGCCTCTATTCACAATAAAATTCAACGTTAAGAACATGGAAGAGTATGAATCTCAAAACTATCCTGAAAAGCCTGGGTTTAACGGTTCATGGCGGAACTGGACAGGTATTAAGATTGATTATATTGTAGATGAAGAGATTATCATTGAAGGGTCTAGGGGTAAAACAACTTGGTATATACCTGCTAAGACAGAAGAGGCAGCAAAGTCTCTTAAGATAAAAAAGGGACAGGCTTTAAAAATTATTAAGTATATTGTTAAGGATAATTTAAGCGATGAATATACAAGATTAAAAGAAGAATATAGAATACAATACATACTTTCAAAAGAAGGATTAGCTCCTAAAATTTATGATTTAGTGCTTATAAGAAATACAGCTATGAATAAGGTAAAATGGTTTGACGAAGTTCACTATCATCCTGAAAATTCTATTTACTTTGCTTTAGTAATAGAGCATCTTGAGGGAGAGCCACTACCAGAAGGTAAAATTGATATAGAGGATGATTATAAATTTTATGGACCATTGATAACTCAGATAAAAGAGAAATGCGAAGAGCTAGGCATTATGAGCTATGATTTAGGAATAGGTAATGTATTATATAGCAAGACAATGCCTAAAGTAATTGATTTTCATAAATGGCGTTTGAAAAAGACATATTTTGAAGAAATCCCAAAAGCACCTAAGTATCTTCAAATTGAACTTAATAATATATGTAATGCAAACTGTCAAATGTGTGTTATTCCAGATATGAATAGAAAAAGAGGGTATATGACAAATGAACTATACGATGATATACTCAAACAGGCGAATGAGTTAGAGATTAAATATATTAGTCCTTTTTTACACGGAGAACCTTTTATCAGGAAGGACTTTATAGAAAAAGTGAATCGCATTAATAAATTAGCTCCCAAAGCTAAAATTCATATCTTTACGAATGCTTCCTTATTAAAAAAAAATCAAGTTGATGCACTTAAAGAAGTAACAAATTTAGATTTATTAAGTTTTAGTTTTCCTGGTGGTACAAAGGAAAGCTATGAAAAGATTACTGGATTAAACTTTTACAAAACGATAGAAAACATAAAATATGCTATTGCACAATTAGATATACCCATGAAGATTACAATGCCTTTAGTTAAAGATAATATACAAACAAGTGAAGAATTTTATAGCCTATGGAACAATATCACGAAGGGACGAAATAAGGATGTGGATATTCATACATATGATACTTACAATTACTTAGGTGATTTTAAAGAATCTTTAGCTCCAAATACGGATACAATATGTGATCGCATATTAAGATCAATGACCATTTTATGGGATGGTAAAGTAGGTTTATGCTGTATGGATGCAGAGGGAGATTATTTATTAGGAGATGCTAAAACGCGGACACTGTATGATATATGGAATGGATATGCTGCTGTTAACTATAGGAAAAATCATATAAAGGGTAGAAAACATTGCGAACCCTGCAATAGATGCAATCAAAGATTAGAGCCAGAGTGTTTTGGAGGATGAGACTGTTAATATTTAAATCTCGTCCTTTTTGATTGAAAATAGTTATTATGTAATACATCCTTGGGTAGATCAGTTAATGACAATACGGCTTCTAGCTCATTTACAAATAATTTCATCCTATTTGAGATTAGCCTTCTAAATAGTCAAACAATAAATACAATTAAAAACAATTTTAAAATGGCGAATGTAAATGAAGGGCCTTTGCACAACTAAAGCTTTCTCTTGAATCTTAGCAATGCTCGTTGCAACGATAATGTATAAACCGCCTCTTTTTTCATAGACACCATAATACAGGCTTTATGTACAAACATAAGCTGAGAAGTTGAATATACGACTTAACTATAAATATATTTGCATAACACTTAAATATATTTGTACAATGACGATATTATTAATGAAATACATTATTTGTAATGAGGAGGATTCTGAAAATGATTAGACAATTAGGAAATGGCGAATTAGATGAACAAGCACTAGAAATTGAGGACGTTCTTGATATTGAATTATTGCAAAAATTTCAAGATAATTTTGCAATAGGAATGAACATTGCCAGCGTGACAGTAAATAAAGAGGGGAATCCGGTAACGAAGCCAAGTTCTTACACGAGTTTTTGTATAGACTTTACTCAATCTACTAAAGTTGGAACCGATAGATGTGCATTATCACACAAAAAAGGTGGCGAAGAAGCTGCCAGGACTGGTAAACCCTATATTTATAGTTGCCATGCTGGATTAATTGATTTTGCAGCACCTGTTCTTGTAAATGGACATTTGATTGGAACGATTTTAGGTGGACAAGTTTTAACCACTGCTCCTGAGGAATCAAAATATAGAAATATAGCTGTTGAAATAGGAGTAGATGCGGATCAATATGCAAATGCTGTGAAAAATGTATATATGATGAATGAAAAAAATGTAGCCGCAGCTGCTGAAGTATTATACATCGTGGCAAATGCACTTTCAAAAATAGGATATGAACAATTAAAATTAAGAAATATGTCTCAAACTCTTTTAGATAAGTTCAATCAAATATCAGCAACTATGGAAGAACTTAGTGCCTCATCAATAAATGTAACAGCAAATCAACATACACTAAATGATGAGATTAATAATGTGAAGACTGTTTCTGTTGAGATTTATACGATACTAGATTTAATAAAAAACATTGCAGATCAAACAAAAATGTTAGGACTTAACGCTGCCATAGAAGCAGCTAGGGCAGGAGACGCAGGTAGAGGTTTTGGTGTAGTAGCTACTGAGATTAGAAATCTATCCGAAAACTCAAGGAAAACAGCTGATAAAATAATGGAACTTACAAAAAATATCCAAAATTCCACAGATAAAACCATTGAAACATCTAATTCTACCCTGGATACTACGCAACAGCAATCTGCAGCAATACAAGAAGTTACTGCAAATTTGACAGAAGTTACTTATTTAGCCACTCATTTAAATAATATGACAAATGAAGATTAAAGTACTTATTATAGTTTTCAGCTGATATCAGTATAACGAAAAGAAAGCATTACTTAGCAAAAGGGTGATATAGGGACAGTAATTTTCTCGTCCGGATTTTAGGAGAGAAGGTTAACTGTCCCTAAATACAATACCTACTTTTTAGTTTTTGTATTATATTATTCACCGCTTGCCTATTTCTTCATATTTGATTTTTATCGAAAATAGAGTGATCTTAAACGGATTTTCAAAAGTGCTCTTTGTTTATTATTTAATATCATGCTTGCTTGCATTTTTTCACAAAGTGTAATAATGTGCAAGTAGGGACATATTGTAAGAATTTTCTGCTTAGATAAATGCTCTCATCATCATGGAAAAATAGTGGGAGAAAGGTCCCTAACGAATCTATGAAATAGAGAGGAAATTAAAATGAGCAATAAAATTAAAAAGCGAATACTATGTTACGGTGACTCTAATACTTTTGGGTTTGTTCCCCTTACTGGAAGAAGGTATACTAAGAAAGAACGCTGGACAGGCGTATTACAGCAATTATTAGGATCTGATTATAAAATTATTGAAGAAGGATTATGTGGCAGAACTACGGTTTTCGATGATCCCTTTGATAGTAATCGAAACGGAAGAAAAATGATTATTCCGTGTATTGAAACTCATCAACCATTAGATTTAATTATCATTATGCTTGGAAGTAATGATCTTAAAAAAGAGTTTAATGCAGAGCCTTCTGATATAGCAAGAGGGGTAAGGGAGTTAGCTAAAATGGCCATTGAATGGCTAAGAGAAAATAGCAATGCGAATGCATGCACAAAAATATTGCTTGTTTCACCAATACATATAGGAAAAGCAATAGAAACATCCCTATTTGGCGAAGAGTTTGAATATGTAGAATCCTACGAGAAATGTTTGCAATTGGCATCACAATTTCAAATGATTGCAGAAGAACTAGGTGTAGAATTTATGGATGCTGCATTAGCAGCCAAACCATCGGAAGAAGATGGACTACATCTGACAAAAGAAGAGCATAGAAACTTAGCGGATGCCTTTGCAAAGAGAGTTAAGGAAATAGTAGAATAAAATTTTCATCATTATAATCTGTTGTAGCCATTAATGGAAAAAAGAATAGAGTATATTAAAAAGATACATAATACTTTTAGTATTCAAATAACATACTGAGGTGATATGTATGAAAAAATTACTTTATATTATTGCAAACTCGAAGGCTGAAGAGCAGTCTTCAAGTAGGACAGTTAGTAGAGCATTAGTAAATACAATCTTAGAGAAAGTTCCAAATGTGGAATTGGAGGAACTAAATCTGTACGAAGAACACATTCCTCAATTAAAAGGTTGCTATTTTCAAAGTAGAAGTACCATTGTTAGTTCAGAGGCAAGAAATAAGCTTACTGCAGAGGAACAAAAGGAGGTTGCCAAAGTAGAACATCTTTGTGATCAATTTAAGGCAGCTGATATTTATGTTCTAGCAGCTCCAATGTGGAGCCTATCATTTCCAGCTCCAGTAAAGGAATATCTAGATTGTATTATACAGTCTGGAAAAACAATTACCTTTGAAGGAAACAAACCACATGGTCTTATGGATGATAAGAAAAGAGTATTTATTTATGTTCAATCTTCTGGTGGCAATATTCCATGGATTCTAAAATCAGCTCTTTCTAAAGGTCTAAACTATGTTGAAGATATTATGAAATTTATTGGTATCAGTACTTTTGATGAATTATTGGTAGATGGCACAGGAACAACAGAAGAAGAACGCCAAAACGCAATAAAAACGGCTACAGACAAAATACCACATCTCGTTGAAAAACTGCTGTAGATTATTAGCCCTATTACAATTATTTGTATTTTAGAACAATTAGATGAAATAGTCCATAGCATGCCTTTTACTGGCAAATATTTTCCGCATTTTAAACCGACGAATCAATTTTCGTTGGTTCTTTGACTTCTTATCTAAGTATTTATAAATTTATTAGATTTTTCTAAAACCTTTCTAAAACTTCTCGAAAATAGCCAGATAGTTTATCAAATAACAAATTAATGAAATATATTTTCCGAGGAATAAAAGTTGCCAAGCCTTTAGATACCTTGCTTGTACGAATATTTATCTCAAAATTGTCTATTTATAGATTGTTAATCAGTTGAATAAAAACTGTTTTCTCTAAACTTGTCCAAAACGAAGGATAAAACCTTATATCCCTTGAATTACAAAGGATAAATATGCATTTAATATCAATTTATATATTGGTTCGTTTTTTGAAATTTATAATAAAGATTGTTATTTTCTTTTCAGTTGACTTTATAAAAACGTTAATATATACTAGTTTTGAGGTCAACAACTGATATTTAGCGCTAAAATATCGATAATAGTTTTTAGATAGTTTTAGGTAATGGTTTTAAATGAATACCAAATGTATTTATTATAATACTTTAAGGGGGCATATTAATGTCAGAGAAAAAAATTAAAGAAGAAAAAGTAGTAGTAAACAACGGCTTGGTAAACAGCGTAGAGACATTAAAAGCAAAAATTGCAGAAGTAAAAGAAGCTCAAAGAATATTTTCAACTTATACTCAAGAGCAAGTTGATGCAATATTCTTAGCAACAGCTACAGCAGCTACCCAACAAAGAATTCCTTTAGCAAAAATGGCAGTAGAAGACACTGGCATGGGTGTAGTCGAAGACAAAGTAATCAAAAATCATTTTGCTTCAGAATACATATACAATGCATATAAGAACACTCAAACAGTTGGCGTTATTGATGAAGATAAAGCATTTGGTTTCAAAAAGATTATTGAGCCAATTGGTGTTTTAGCAGCTGTTATACCTACAACCAATCCGACATCAACAGCTATTTTTAAATGCCTTTTAGCTTTAAAAACTAGAAATGGTATCATCTTCTCTCCACATCCAGGTGCTAAAAGATGTACTATTGCAGCGGTAAAAGTTTGTCTAGATGCAGCTGTTGCAGCTGGTGCTCCAAAAGGAATTTTAGCATGGATCGATGAACCATCTATTGATTTATCAATAGAAGTTATGAAAGACGCAGATATGGTACTTGCAACAGGTGGTCCTGGAATGGTTAAATCAGCTTATTCATCTGGAAAACCAGCTGTAGGTGTAGGTAATGGTAATACTCCTGCGTTAATCGATGACAGTGCAGATGTCCTTATGGCTGTTAGCTCAATCATCGCTTCTAAAACATTTGATAATGGTACAATTTGTGCTTCTGAACAATCTTCAGTTATTCTAAGTAGCGTTTATGATAAAGCTATTAAAGAGTTCGCTTACAGAGGCTGCTACATAATGAATAATGATGAAAAAGAAAAGGTAAGAAAAGTTATCTTAAACGCTAATGGCGGTATCAATGCAAAAATCGTTGGTAGAAGCCCTTATCAAATAGCACAATTAGCTGGATTTGAGTGTCCAAAAGAAGCAAAGATTCTTATTGGAGAAGTAACGGAAGTAGATGTTACACTTGAGCCATTTGCACATGAAAAACTTTCTCCTATACTTGCTATATACAAAGCGAACAACTTCGATCAAGCTTTAGATATAGTAGATAGACTTGTAACTGACGGTGGAATAGGACACACTTCTGTAATTTACGCTGATCCTGTAAAAGCTACTGATAAAATAAAGAAATTTGAAGAAAGAATTAAAACATGCCGTATTTTAATTAATACTCCTTCTTCTCATGGCGGTATTGGTGACCTTTATAACTTTAGACTTCTTCCATCATTAACACTAGGCTGCGGAACTTGGGCAGGTAACTCCGTATCTGAAAACGTTGGAATAAAAGATTTAATAAATGTTAAAACCGTCGCTGAGAGGAGAGAAAATATGCTTTGGTTAAGAACTCCTGAAAAGGTTTACTTCAAGAAAGGTTCTACACCTGTAGCCCTTGCTGAATTAAAAGATGTATACAGCTCTAAAAAGGTATTTATTGTAACAGATACATTCTTATATAAGAGTGGCGCCACTAAAGCAGTTACAGATCAATTAGATGACTATGGCATTACTCATACTACATTCTACGATGTAGCTCCAGATCCAACTTTAGCGACTGCAAACAAAGGTGTTGCAGCTATGAGAGCTTTTGAACCAGATTGTATTATTGCAATCGGTGGAGGTTCTGCTATGGATGCTGCTAAGATTATGTGGATTATGTACGAACATCCAGAAGCTGAATTTACTGATTTAGCAATGAGATTTATGGATATTAGAAAGAGAGTATACACATTCCCTAAGATGGGCGAAAAAGCTATCCTGATTTGTATCGCAACAACATCAGGTACTGGTTCTGAAGTAACTCCATTTGCTATTATTACTGATGAACAAACACAAATTAAATACTCACTAGCTGATTATAATATATTACCAACAATCGCAATAAGTGATGCTGACAATATGATGAACCAACCAAAAGGCTTAACAGCAGCTTCTGGTATTGACGTATTAACTCATGCAATAGAAGCTTATGTTTCAACATTTGCTACTGACTACACAAATGGATTTGCTTTAACAGCAGCAAAACTAGTTTTTGAATATTTACCAAGAGCATACAAATATGGCGCAGAAGATGTAGAAGCTCGTGAAAAAATGTCTAATGCATCTACTCTTGCAGCTCTTGCCTTCTCTAATGCATTCCTAGGTATTAACCACTCTTTAGCACATAAACTAGGAGCAAACTTCCATGTACCACATGGTATTGCAAATGCATTATTGATGACAAATGTTATGAAATACAATGCTACAGAAGCTCCAAAAATGGCTACTTTCTCTCAATACAAGTATCCTCAAGCATTAAAACGCTATGCTGAAGTTGCTGCATATGTAGGAATATCAGGCAAGACCGATCAAGAAAAATTTGATGGTTTAGTAGCAAAAATAGAAGAATTAAAAGCAACTATCAATATTCCTAAGTCTATTAAAGAATTCGGAGTAGACGAAAAAGAATTCATGGCTAAAGTTGATGCAATGGCTGAACAAGCATTTGATGATCAATGTACAGGTGCAAACCCAAGATACCCACTCATCAGCGAACTTAAAGAATTATATATTCAATCATTTAAATAAAACATATCTAAAAGACGCTAGGTTAAATACCTAGCGTCTTTTAAGCGTATGAGGGTAAAAAAATATGAAAAAAGAAAAATAGTAAGTATATTTAGACCGTAGAAGATGGTGGGCACTGTGAAATATGGATAGACTATAATACGCAATATGGTGATAAAGTAGATAGCTTTCTGACAGGTATCATTACTTTTTAGAAGAATCGGGATTATATTTTAATATGATCCCGATTTTTGTTAGAATTACTTTTACTCTTCGTTTTGGAATAACTCATCAATCTCAAATAATGTACCTTCTGGAAATAAAGTACCTTTAGTAATCAAATTAAAAATTGTTTTAAGTAGTATTACAAATTCCCATTTTCTTTCCATTATACATTTCTCCTTTAGTAATAGTTTTTCTTTAGGAGTATAGTTGATGGTATTTTTTAATATAATTTATTTTGCTATCGCAAAAATAAAAAATACCCCCAACAAAATTAGGGGTATGATTACATTTCAATACTCCTCTTTTGGTAACCGGCTGCCATTCACACAAGTGAAAGGCCCTTGGCTTTGCGTCCCCATCTTTCGAAGGGTTTGCCATTAACGTTGAAAAGTTATTTATTTAATATAGATTATCACAAATATTGAATAAATTCAACAATTTTCTATTTATAGAATTGATAGTATAATGTAGAAAAGACAAAAATTACGTTGGGGTTGACAATTTTATCTAGAAGAGTTATTATAAGGTATATTTGCAGGGGGACTTAATGTTGAGAAGGCTTTTAGCCTGACCCTTTGAACCTGTCGGTTAATACCGTCGTAGGGAAGCAATATACATTGATATGTGTTGTTTGTGTACATATTTGGTGCTTGCCCTCTGGGAAGCACCTTTTTTCGTGTAACAAGGTCGCGACGAAGTGACTGTCGAGGTTGCAGAGCGAGTAAAAACGTCAATTGTCATACACAACAAAATCGATGTTTTCTTATGAGGTATCCTAACTGCATTTAAATAAAGTTAAGGAGAATCAAGATGTCTTACAAAACTCAAATGGAAGCAGCTAAAAAAGGTATTATTACAGAAGAAATGAAGGTAGTCGCAAAAAAAGAACAATTCTCAGAGGAGAAGCTTAGAGACTTAGTGGCATATGGTAGGATAGCAATACCAGCGAACTCAAATCACAAATCTTTAAGCCCAGAAGGAATTGGAGAAGGACTAAGAACTAAAATTAATGTAAATTTAGGGGTATCTGGAGATTGTATTGATCACACACAAGAGATGCAAAAGGTAAAAATGGCCATAGATTTAGGTGCAGAAGCGATTATGGATTTAAGTAATTACGGCAAAACCAATACTTTTCGACAACAACTCATCTCTTATTCCAAGGCGATGATTGGTACTGTACCTATGTATGACGCCATAGGCTATCTTGAAAAAGATCTCGCAAAAATATCTGCTACAGATTTTCTAAAGGTCATTGAAGCTCATGCAAAGCAGGGTGTAGATTTTATGACAATACATGCAGGTATCAATAAAAAGGCAGTTGAAAGTTTTAAGCGCACAAACAGATTGACCAATATCGTCTCTCGTGGTGGTTCTTTGATTTTTGCTTGGATGGAAATGACAGGTAATGAAAATCCTTTTTACGAATATTACGATGACATTTTAGTGATCCTTAGACAGTACGATGTAACCATTAGTTTAGGAGATGCATTAAGACCAGGAAGCATTAACGATAGTACAGATGCTGGACAAATTAGTGAATTAATCGAACTAGGAAGCTTAACAAAGCGAGCTTGGGAGAGAGATGTTCAAGTTATGGTAGAAGGACCAGGTCATATGGCAATGAATGAAATTGCAGCAAATATGGCTCTTCAAAAAAGGCTTTGTTATGGGGCGCCATTTTATGTTTTAGGACCAATCGTTACAGATATAGCACCTGGATATGATCATATTACATCAGCTATTGGTAGTGCAATTGCGGCATCTCATGGAGCGGATTTCTTGTGTTATGTAACACCTGCAGAGCATTTGCGCTTACCAGATTTAGGAGATGTGAAAGAAGGAATTATTGCATCAAAAATTGCTGCTCATGCAGCTGATATTGCAAAGGGAATACCAAATGCACGTGAGTGGGATAATAAAATGAGCGATGCAAGGCGACGAATTGATTGGGAAGAGATGTTTTCCCTTGCTATAGATGGTAAAAAGGCAAGAGAGTATTTCGAAAGCACGCCTCCTTCTGACGATGAAAGTTGTTCTATGTGCGGAAAAATGTGCGCTATGAGAACAACGAATAAGGTTTTAAAAGGTGAAAAGGTTGAGTTTTTATAATGAAAAATAATGAAATAAAAAAATTGTCTATTGCTGGAATTTTATGTACCATTGCCATTGTTGGTAGCTTATTCTCTTTTCCCGTATTTGGAAGTAAATGTGCTCCTATTCAGCATATGGTAAATATTATCTGTGCTGTAATATTAGGACCTTGGTATGGTGTAGGCGTAGCTTTTGTAGCAAGTTTCCTTCGGAATCTTCTTGGACTCGGTAGCCTTATGGCTTTTCCAGGAAGTATGTTTGGCGCTTTGCTGTGCGGAATTGTATACTACAAAACAAAAAACATATCCTTAACTTTGATTGCTGAAGCCTTTGGTACGTCTATACTTGGAGGATTGAGTGCTTACCCTGTTGCCATACTTTTAATGGGTAAAAGTGCTGGAGATATTGCTTTTTATGCTTATATTGTACCGTTTCTGATCTCAACAGTAGGTGGTGCCTTTTTTTCTGCAATTCTCTTAAGTTCTTTAAAGAAAACAGGACTACACAAGACAATGACTCAAGAGGAGGGGGGGATTCATAATGCTTAGAGAAATTCTTGAAAATGTAAAAAGAACTTCTCCTTTGGTTCACAATATTACAAACTATGTAACGGTTAATGATTGTGCAAATATCCTTATTGCTTGTGGTGGTTCGCCTATCATGGCAGATGATATTGATGAGGTAGAGGATATTACAAGGATTTGCGGTGGATTAAATATTAATATCGGAACACTAAACCAGCGGACCATTCCTGCTATGCTTGCAGCAGGAAAGAGGGCAAACCAGCTTAGTCATCCTATTGTATTAGATCCAGTAGGTGCTGGGGCATCAGCCCTTCGAACAAAAACAGCTATGGAACTTATAGAACACATTGAGTTTACTGTCATTCGTGGTAATGCTTCAGAAATTAAAACTTTAGCTTTAGGCCAAGGCACTACTAGAGGGGTGGATGCTGACTTATCCGACAGCATAACGAAAGACAGCCTAGAGCAAGCCATATCCTTTGCAAAAGACTTTTCAAGGAAAACCGGCTCAATCATAGCTATTACTGGCGCCATTGATCTAGTGGCTTACAATGAAAAAGCATACTGCATCTATAATGGTCATCCTATGATGAGGAGTATTACAGGAACAGGTTGTCAGCTTTCTGCTCTAATTGCAGCCTTTATAACAGCAAACCCAGATAAGCTTCTTGAAGCAACAGTAGCTGCTATTTGTGCTATGGGATTCTGCGGAGAAAAAGCTTATAAACGATTAAAAGGTGAAGACGGAAATGCAAGTTATCGCAATTACATCATTGATGCTATTTACAATCTTGATGGTGATGAACTAGAGCGGGGTGCTAGATATGAAATGTATTAAAAAATGAATGTAAATAATATTCTTCACATTGGAATAAGGTGGCGATAAATATAAAATATATTAAAGATATGATGTTACTTTATGCTGTAACTGACCGTGCATGGGTAGGTAAGCAAACATTAATGGAACAAGTAGAAGATGCCATTAAGGGTGGCATAACTTGTGTTCAATTGCGGGAAAAAGAACTAGACCAAGAAGCATTTCTTGCGGAGGCAATGGAGATGAAGGCTTTATGCTCTCGCTACGGTGTTCCTCTCATTATCAATGACAATGTAGAAATTGCTATAAAATGTAATGCAGATGGCATACATGTAGGACAAAAAGATATGGAAACGGGAAGTGTTCGTTCTTTAGTTGGAGACAACATGATCATTGGCGTTTCAGTACAGACCGTAGAACAGGCACTTGCTGCCGAAAAAGCAGGAGCAGATTATCTGGGTGTTGGCGCAGTATTTTCTACAAAAACAAAACTCGATGCCAATACAATATCCCATGAGACCTTAAAAGAAATCTGTAAGGCAGTATCTATTCCTATTGTTGCCATTGGAGGCATTAGTAAATCGAATATTTTGGAGCTGTCAGGTACAGGTGTAGATGGAGCAGCCCTTGTTTCCGCAATTTTTGGGGTAATAGATATCGAGTTAGAGTGCAAATCTCTCAGATTGCTCTCACAAAAAATGGTGAAGTCTGAACAATAGAGAGTACCATTTAGCCTATATAAAATAGAGGATAAAAACCAGGAGGCGTTCTGGCAGTGTCTGATTTTGATATAGTAGATCTAAGATAATTGGAGGAGATATTCATATGAAAACAGCATTGACCATCGCTGGAAGCGATTCAAGTGGGGGAGCTGGTATTCAAGCAGATATTAAGACAATGATCACAAATGGAGTTTATGCTATGAGTGCAATTACAGCTCTTACTGCGCAAAATACAGTAGGTGTTCAAGGTGTTTTGGAAGTAACGCCAGACTTTCTTGCTATGCAGATTGACAGTGTGTTTAATGATATTCGCCCGGATGCAGTAAAGATTGGTATGGTGTCTTCTACAGAACTCATTTCCACTATTGCAGACAAACTGATTCATTACAAGGCAGAAAATATCGTTGTTGATCCTGTAATGGTAGCAACCAGCGGTTCTAAGCTTATTACTGATGATGCAATAAGTGCACTAAAAGAAAAATTGTTGCCCCTTGCCACTGTTGTAACGCCAAATATTCCAGAGGCTGAGGTGCTTTCATCTATGAAGATAGAAAGTGCTGCTGATATGATAAAAGCAGCAGAAATGATCAGCAAAGCTTACAATTGTGCAGTTCTTTGCAAGGGCGGGCACAATATGAATGATGCCAATGATTTATTGTACAGTAGTGGAGAATATCGTTGGTTCTATGGAAAACGAATTGGTAATTCAAATACTCACGGTACAGGTTGTACCCTTTCTAGCGCAATCGCTTCTAATCTTGCCAAGGGAGAAGACTTGTCTATATCTGTAGAAAAAGCAAAGAATTATATTTCTGCTGCTTTATCGGATATGCTCGATTTAGGTGCGGGAAGTGGTCCATTAAACCATGCTTTTGATTTATGATACCTACAACAAGGCTCTTCGATATCAATAAATTCAAAAGCAATAAAAGAGGAAAGGCAAAAAATCTGCCTTTCCTCTTAATAACAAATCAAAGTGGGTGTTACAATATTTTTATAAAGAGGTCATTTCATTAAAAATCTTTCTTCTCCATAATTGCAGAACTTATCATATAAGAAATCATCAAGCCTACAACTGCAACTAGAATTAGAGCTGCGTTAATGAGACCTATATGAACAGCAGATAGCGCATTTTCTATTGCATCAATATCTACACCCATATTTTCTGCTAGTTTAATTAACAAATGAACGACTAAAAATACAGCGCCAACTGTTCCTAACATAACAATTCTACTTTTTTCCCCACCAAACTTTAGTTGAAATGGGATTGTAATGGATAGTAATATCATAAAAATTGGTATGTAAATAACGGCCATTAGAAAGAATTCTGTATATGCAAGATCTTGAGTCCTAATAATATGAGATCCTAGAGATATTACAACTCCTACAATCCATGCAACTGCGCCTAACAAGAGTCCAAAGAGGAACTTTTCTTTTACATAGGATTTTCTATCAACAGGTAAAGTCATTAAAAACGGATAACAATTATCGTATTCATCATAGCTCATAGTACTCAGTACAAAAATGGAGCAAGCAAAAGTTAAGTACCCTATTATAAAATAATCATCAGAACCATAATTTATAAATATAGCAATAAAAATTAAGAAAATAAAAAATTTCTTTTGTTGAAGCATTAGCCTTATATCCTTAGTTAGCATTCCTCTCATATTTTAACACCTCTACTTATCATTGTAATAAGATTGTCGATATTTCCCTTTTCAATTATAATATCTGGATAGTTTTCTAAATAAAACTGTTTTTGGTTTGTTAAGCAACTGTATCCATAGGTTTCTTTTTTATACTTTACGATGTATTGTTTATCTAGTTGCTCAAACTGATTTTGATCTAATTTCAATAATGCATAGTCACTCAGTAGGATATCTGTTTCTTCGTGCAAAATAATCTTTCCATCATGTATCATGTAAATATCATCGCACAAGCTTTCTAAATCAGATGAAATATGGGAACTAATAAGAATAGAACGACTATCATCTTCCGCCATATAATTTCGTAATAGATCAAGTAATTCGTCACGAGCCATTACATCAAGGCCTACTGTAGGCTCATCTAAAATCAATAAACTTGCATTATGACTCATTGCCACTATTATCTTTAACTTTGCTTTCATTCCTGTGGAAAATTCCTTGATTTTCTTATTTTGTGGTAAACCGAATTGACCACATTGAGCAAGGAACTTCTCATTATCATATTCATCGTACATATTTTTTAATATATACGTAATATCTTGTATCGTAAGATATGTGTTAAAGCCAGAGTCCGATAGGGCAACACCAAGTTTTTGTTTATCTTTATTTGTAATCTGTTTAAGGTCTTTGCCTAAAATTTCTATACTACCACCATCGATATGTATTAAACCCAGTGCGGCTTTAAAAGTTGTGCTTTTTCCAGAACCATTTTTTCCAATCAATCCTGTAATAGATCCTGGTAAAACGTTTAGAGAGCAATTTAAAGAAAATCCATCATAATTTTTAATTAAATTGTTGACTATTAGCATCTTTATTCCTCCATAATAAGTTCAAATAAATTGCGAATTTCTTCATCCCTTAAACCACATCTTCTTCCTTTGAAAATTGCCTGTTCTAAATTCCATTCGAGCTCTTTTCGATGTTCTTCTTTGAGTAATTCTTTATTCGTCTCTGCTACAAATGTACCCTTGCCGTGAACAGTTGTTGTAAAACCCTCTTGTTCAAGATGGTCATATGCCTTCTTGACTGTAAGAGCACTTATTTTTAATTCCTTTGCCAATCCTCGAACCGAAGGTAAAACATCCCCTTCAAGTAAATCTTCATTAATAATTGCTGTTTTAATCTGATCCATTATCTGTTCGTAGATGGGTATCATGGATGAATTGTTTATTATAATATGCATATTTTTGTATCCTCCATTCACAAACAGTATATAACAGTATATAACTGTTGTCAATAAATAAAGTTTTAAGTTCTATAAACGTAGGAAAGAAGAACCCAGTATCATGTTGATTATTTGAAAGAATAGCTAGATAATCTAGATTAGAGTATAATATATGGTATCTCTAGTTTAAATAGATATAGAGGAGTGATTGTGATGGATATAGATTTTTCAATAGAAGAGGTAGTAAAAAAAAGATACAGTGTGAGGAATTATAAAGATGTAAAGATTGAAAGCGAAAAGATAAATGAAATAAAGGTCTTCATAGATTCTCTAGACAATCCCTTTGGAAAAGAAGTCGATTTTCACCTTTTTCATATGGAGGATTCTAATGAAAAAAAGAAACTTGGTACCTACGGTGTAATAAAAGGAGCAAAAAATTATATTGGTACAACCATAAAACTAGAACCAATGACATTAGAAGCCCTTGGTTATGAGTTTGAGGCTGTGGTTCTTTATTTGGCACATCTAGGTCTCGGAACTTGCTGGCTTGGGGGCACTTTTGATCGAAAAGGATTTGCACATGCAATGAATATTAAAGAAGGAGAGCTTTTGCCCATTATAAGCCCTTATGGATATGCAGCAGAGAAAAAGCATATCAAGGAACTTGCTATGCGAAAAATGATAAAGGCTGATTATAGGAAGAATTGGAATGAGTTATTTTTTATGAAGGATTTTAATACACCTTTGTCAATAGAAGATGCAGGGGATTTTGCATTTCCGCTAGAGATGGTACGACTTGCACCGTCGGCATCAAATAAGCAACCATGGAGAGTAGTAGTAGAGAATAATGTACTACATTTCTATGAACAAAAAGAACCAGGTTACAGCGATGTTTTTCCATATGATATTCAAAGAGTAGATTTAGGAATTGCTGCAGCCCACTTTGATTTTTCGGTTAAACAAAAGGGCATCAAAGGACAATTTAAAATAGAATCTCCCTCTGAGATAACGCTACCTAAGAATATAGAGTATGCATTTTCTTGGATTAAAGATTAATAGAAATGGTAATATTCCGATATGGTATGGTAATTTTCTTACTCCAATGAATTGGTTGTCGATTAAGAAACGATATAAGATGTAATTTTAAGGGTTCCTGATAAAAATCAGGAACCTATTTATGCTAAAATGAAGATAAATCCATTAAGAGACCGTTTCAAGTGGGATTGCAGGGTTCTCGAGTTTTAAAATATACCCTAAAACAAGTGAAAGAACTTGAATTACCAGATTTGCCAGCAATAGAAAAGCAGGAGCTTATCGGCGAACTTTATTTCAATCAATTACGTCTAGAAGCCTAAAGAAATAGGGTGGCAAATTCACAAACAATCATTGTACTAGAAAAGCTTAGGGAGGCAAGTAATAAATGAACGAGATTCAATTTGAAACAGAATTAATTCAATACCTTACGAGCGGAACAATTACAAAACCAGAGCATCTAGGGGGAATCAACAACTTTGTTGCAGAATCAAATATTGATTATATTGTAAAAACCAAACTGTGGAAATATGAACCACATATTAAAACTACAGAACAACTCTGGGATAACTTTAAGGGGATTTTAGAACAGCACAATCAAAACACCCTTGACCATCCTCTAAGTACTGTCGAATTTAATCAAGTTAAAAAAATCATCTCTGACATTCAGACACCTTACGAAGGGGGGCAGTTCTTGTACGGCCTAAACGGTGTGTCGCAAATCGAGATTGATTTAGATGATGGACGTCATGTATTCCTTACCATTTTTGATCAAAAACAAATAGGGGCTGGAGATACAGTTTATCAAGTGGTCAATCAAATTAAACGACCAGCAGTGATTACAGGGAAACAAACTCGATATTTTGATACCACTCTATTAATTAACGGTCTACCAATCATTCAGATTGAGGAAAAACGTGACACTCGTGATGTCAATGAAGCACTCAATCAAATGCATCAGTATGCTGATGAAAATCAGTATCGTGGCATTTTCTCGACTTTACAAGTTTTGGTAGCAATCACACCAAACAACGTGAAGTATATGGCAAATACTACGGCAGATAAATTTAATAAGGATTTTGCTTTTAATTGGCAACGCAAGAGTGATAATGCTATCGTGCGCAACTGGAAGGAATTTGCCGACTCCATGCTTTCCATTCCGATGGCGCATCAAATGGCAACCAACTACATGATTTTAGACGGAACAAAGAATAAACAAATGTTGAAAGTTATGCGCCCCTATCAAGTGTATGCGACACAAAACGTTATCGAGCGCTTGAAGCACGCTGATTTTGAACTCGGTATGAATAAAATTGGTTATATTTGGCATACAACTGGGGAACGTGTCATAATAGTGATGGGTGCAGTTTGTGTTGTTAAATCAAGGGTTTCAGGAACTTTAAACAAATATATTTCGTGCATTGCTTAGAGAAGTTAGTATTTCTATTTAATTGGAGAAAGAAAATTAACACTTGATATTTATGCTAGGTTTGTTTTTCACCTAACATAAATATCAAGTAGTACTGATCTATAGTGGTTCTTCCGTGTTTCTAATTAAGTTTTTTGCCACAGGTTCCACAAAAGCTAGCACCCAGAATAACCCTACTTCCACATTTAGAGCAAAATTTTATTTGTGAAGTAGTCTGAAGCGTGGTGGGTAAATTCTCATCTGTACTGGAGACTGTCAGAAACAGCCAGTCAATATCCTCTCCATCTTCACATAGGCCTATGGATCCGGCGGGCGATACTACATAAAAGTTGTCCTCGTCGATGGGATCTTCGCTATCACTTGTCTCCGCAAGCACCAGCAAGTCTTTTACGTCGTATCTATCATTGGAAGTGGCAAAACGGAAGCTTTCGCATCGTGTTGCGGCACATTTCGCCGCCTCCAGTAATGTATTGAATTGTTTCATTGGAAATCTACCTCCTTATTTATTTAAACAGCAGATTATTACACCTTTCGCAGCGATCATTCTGTATTGGATTCATCATAGAACACACGTTGCAGTAGATGATGCGATCTTTTGATTTGTCGTATTTTTCATACGTACCGAACTTCGGATGAAAACGCACCTTGTCGCCTACACCCAGATAGTCGTACATATGCCTGTTACTGTCTTTTTCTACGATGATTTTCTTCTTTCCCCCATCGGTGTTGATGATAGTGTTATATTCTGTATAGGTTCTCCAGTTATCGTCCTCGCCGCCCCTATGCTCGCTTTTCTCCTTGCTGTACTTATTGACGACTACGCCATCCCACATGGGCTGCTTGGTTTTTCGCAAGGCCAGCAGATTAACGACCAGCATGATAAGGGCAATGCCAACACCGATGACAAGAGATTCACCAAAGGGGAAATCGTCCATCAGCAGACCAGCGACGGGAAAACCGATGAGTGGCACGAAAACCAATATCCACATACAGCCAATAGAGAATTTCTTGTTTTTCTGTGCGGTGGCTAGTATCTCCGGTGAATTACACCTGTCGGAAAAGCCGACCAGCCCCGTGTCATCCTGTGGGGGAGCGGAAGATGACGCTTGACTTACCTCCATCGGCTCCGGCGTTCTTAAATTTACTGCCTTGCCGCAACTGATACAAAATTCAGCGTCCTCCGGTAGAGTTGCGCCACAGGTAGTGCAGATGTTAGGGGTACTGGCCTGTATTTTTACTCCGCAGCCTGAACAGAAAACCACTCCCTTCGGCAGCTTATTTCCGCAGTTATAACAAAACATATTTGTATCACTCCTTGCTTCGATTATTTGAGGTGCGGCAGGTTTTCTCACCGTTGTTTTCTTCTTTTTCCCGCCTCTAGCTGTGCGAATTACAAGTAGCAGCAAAAGCAGATAACCGATGGGTGCGAGGATATGGTAAATGATCGCAACTTCGCCCATCTCGCTAAATTCGGACAGCATGGCAGGCTTGTTGACATATGGGAAAAGGCCAAGATAGCGGATGCGCTCCGAGTGCGTTTCACCCTCGGTAAGGTTTGGCCATGCCTCGTCGCTTTGGTACATCACATGACCCCGATATTCCTTGCCATTTGCCAGAAACCAATAGCCTTTGGAAATGGTGCGGGAGCGGTTTTGCGTCGCATCAGTATCGTCAAGACGCGACTGATAGCTGTCCACCGTGCCCATAACGCTGTCGCCACATATTGCAAGCGTCAGCGTAGAGAGGCTCAAATACATAGCAAACACCAGCACGGCGCAAATTAATATAAGTATCGGCAATGGTATTTTATTTTTATTTTTCTTTGTCATGATGATACTCCCTCCAATTATTTGATCCGCTCATAACGGCTACCGCTGCCACTTGCGATATAGCCACCCCCATTTTCTTCATAGCCATGGAAAATCACTTCTGGCATCCAAACGCGACCATCTGTTCCATTTTTATCGCTTGCTGCAAATGTGATTGAGCTTGTTTCTTTGTCAAAAACATAGGTCGTTTGGGTGGTGATACTTTCATCGTCAATTGTTGTTGTATAGCTACATTTTGTATCATCGATTATTTCAAGTCGCATTACCGTATTATGAACTGGATTACGCCAGTTACCTTCGAACCATTTTGCATCGATACCCGTTTTACCCAGTGGGATCACCGTGACCTTTTCCGTAACCTTAAAGGTTTGTGTCAGTAGCGGCTCGTCCTCAAACTCGTCATCGCCCTTGTTCCATAAACGAAGCTGAGTGGGGATGCCCGCCTGCATATACCCCAAGATGGTGGCGTCGAGTGAAGCCCGTCCGTACTTGTCCAGTCCCACTGTCCAAGCCCCGCCCACAGGTGCATTTGGACGGGAGATTACCACGGTGCAGCCAGCATATTGGCTCTTTTCGCCGTCGGGAATTTCCTCTGCGACCTCAAATACCAGTGGTGCGTTGAGTGCCTGCCGTAGCTCCGTGGCGTTTTTGCCGTAAGCCTTTAGAGAGTCATAGCGTATCCGCTTCACAACCTCGCCTAAGACGGGTTGAAGTCTTTCGCCCAAACGAGCCATATACTGCTCGATGCAATACTCCTTGGCGGCATCGGTGACCTGCAAGGCGTCCGTGGTGTAGGTATGCAGACCCGCTAGGTTGGCTGCCACCTGCTGCTCCTCCCATGTGTCATGGAAATAACGGGAGCTGTAGTTTTCCATGATGCCTCTCAAAGCGGCGTTGAACTTTTCTGGGTTGTCACCACGGTTTTTGTACAGTCCCATAATGCGGGCGTACCATTCGGCCTCCGTCCACGGGTGTACCTCCTCGTTGTAGGCAATAACCGCTTTGAAAATAGCGTCCTTATAGGTTTGGTTGGCTGCCACCATGAACTTGTTCAGGGAGTAGTCAAGGGCGATGACCCCCAGCATGGAGAGCTGTACCATGCCGGTGGTGATTTTTTTATAGTCAAGTAATGCCACGCCAACATTGTAGGACAGCTTGTAAGCCTCCGCTGCCACCGTTTCGGCAGATTCTTTGCCCTTATATGCGTCTATCATGGTGTCTCCCAGCGATAAAGCAGAAACTCCAAGGAGCATATAGCCGGTTTTTTCCAAGACGCTTGCCGCTTGCTTATAGCCGCCGCCCTGCGCTGCTAGCTCACTCACGTCGGCTAGCCAGTCCACAAGCTCATGTACAGCCTCCGCTTCGGTGTCACCGAGATTTTGTTGGTATTGCATGGGTAAAAACTGTTTGTAAAACGTTTGCAGCAAACTGTCGCTCACTTCGCCGGGCTGCCCAGTCTGTTCATACTCTCGCAGTATCGCTATCGCGGTTTCATCGTCCAGACGTTTGCTGCTGAATTTGGACAGCAGAGCGTAGGGCGAACCTGCGTCCCGCAGGGTGACAGTGCAGTACTGCGAAAGATGGTCGGTGGTGATGTTAACGGTGTTGTCGGTGGTGTTTACGGTGTAGTCCACAAGCTCCCATTCGCTGGTTTCCCTGTTGTAATACTCCGCCAGCACGGAACCTTCCTCATCGGTGGAATCGGTTTTGCTTTCGTCATAGGGTAGCGTGATCGTCAAAAGACCATCGAACTCGGTGCGTTCACCGGCTGAAATGTCATAGGCCGTGCGTGTGCCGCCCTCTATGCTGTCGCTGTCGGCGGACAGCTCCTTTACCGACACCTTTTCTCCGTCCATTGCGTTATATGGGCCGAAGTCCACCGTCACACCGCCGTCGGTCGAAACTGTGGTCTGCCCTTCCTGCAAGGTAAAGCTGTCGCTTTTCTGTACGGAAGGGCGCTTGACTCCGCCGCCGACCATAAACCCCGGCCAGCCGTAGAGGGCCACCGCCACGATCTGTATGATAAGTAGCACGGAAAGCACGATGCACAGCGTATTGCGCCCGCTGTTTCTTTTCGGTGCTGCGGCACTTTTTCTTTTTGGTATCTTAAGGGGTGGAGTATATTCTTTAGGCTGTACCTCGCTTTTAATCTGCGTATGTGCCACAGGTTTCGGCTGTTCTGCGGGAACAGGACTCACGGACCCATCAAGAACCGGCGCGCCGCATTTGGCGCAGAAGCGAGCGCTGGTATGAAGCTCTTTGCCACAATTAGTACAAAAATTTTCCATAATTACACCTCCTTATGGCCTTACCAGCGCCACCAGCGCCGGTGTCCCGTCGGGCGTATCCATTGTGCCGACGGCGTATTGCTTTCCATTAAGCTCGTAGAACTGCGTCAGGTGTATGGTTCCCGCACCAGACGCCCACAGGCTGCCGTTTTCCCACTTGCCGAGAAATACACCGTCCTCCATATCCGTTTCATCGAAGCTATCTCCCTCGTTTGCCCAAAAAATCTGATACCAGTCGAGAGTGAGGCTCAGGCTCTCCGCCGCACCTGCAAGGGCGACATTGAGAAACTCCATAGCACCTGCGTCGTATTCGTTATTGGGGTCATAAATAATCAGTGCTTTCCAGCTTCCAGTTAGTTGGCCTATATTGTCAATGATATTCGCATCGGACGGAACTCCATCATAAGTCACATCCTCTGTGTACCAGAGAAAGTCCTGTAAATCGGGACGTTCTTCTGTGGACAAGTTCGTGCCTGTTACCGCCGGCCTGAGGATACCTTCACTTTCTATGGTCCCAGGCGGGGTTTGTTCCTCCGGCGACGGTATGATGGGCACTGTTTGCTCAGCCCCCGGCACAGGAGATTCCTTTACTGCTGCTGACTGCAAATTGGGTGGTATAGTGAGAATACCTATCACAAGCATCAGCAGATTGGATGCAATAAGCACGGAAATCAAACCTTTCTTCAATTTTATCAGCCCTCCTTGATTCGCTTTACCCTGGACAGGGCAAGTCTTGTCTAATCAATTTTGGTACCCTCGCCGTAGACTGTTGAAGTTCTCCCTTCTTTAATATCTTCCACAGTATTGTCGCTTGAAAAACGAACCGTGCCTTCCTCGGAAATGAATCTAACTTGAGTAGAAAAAGACAAAGCCTCACCTGGCGCTTCACAAATCGCCGTAGCGGTGGAGGGGTCATATTCATACGGGCCCGGTATAAGCAAGAAGGCGGTGCCAAAATCTTTACCTTCCGGCATAAATACCAATTGCCCCTCGTAGTACATAAAAGTAAAATTATAGGTAGTGGTCTCACCTTCAAAGATAAATGTCGCAGAATAAGTGCCCAAAAGCTCCTCCAACGGCAGCCCGCCAAGCTTCACCTCCGTCATAGGCGCGGAGAGTTTAAAGCCCAGCGTCAGCTCCGGCGTGTCGCTTTCGGGGTCGTCACCAGGTTTGAACAGTTGCAGTTCCTTGGGACAACCAGCCTGCACATAGCCTAGCAGGGTAAACTTGGTGGAAGCTCCGCCCGCACCCTTCATCGTACCGCTCCAGCTCTCTTTTACCGCATTTTCGGAAAGCGGGGCGAAGCACAGGACGTAGCCGTCATACTGCGATTTCTCGCCATTGGGAACATCCTCCACGATATTGAAGGTGATGGTTTGATTAAAGAACGCTTTAACCTCATTCAGCGCGGCCAGATACTCAGCCTCGGCCTTGCGCTGCATATACACGCTGATGGACTGCGTTACTGGGTATAGGCGTTCATAAAGATACGCCTTGTAACCAGCCACCAAGGTTTTGATCTCCGCTTCGGTGGGAGTGGGGATTGTGACGGAGCCTTTGCTGCTCTTATCTTTCATTTCTGTAACGACGATGTCCATATCCGCACTGCCCAGCGTCCAGAATATGCGGGCATAGCGGTCTATCTCCGCTTCAATGGCAGCCTTGGCATCGGCTTCGTTGGGGTTGGCTTCGGCTATATCAATCATCACCTGCCGCCAATCCTTCAGGCTGCGGGCCGTCCATTGAAAGCCCTGCTTGTCTTTACTGATGTATTCGTCGTTGAAATAGACATAGACCTCGTCTATCTTATCCATTTTCATCGCCAAGCCCTGCTCAAACAGACTGGTTATGGTGTAATCGAAAATAAACAGTCCGCTGGCGGCAAGTCCCCAGGCGGCGGATTCGGCATAGGAGAGTGCCAACATTGCCGTGTCCTTGTATAAGCCAAGGGTATCGGCGTCTGTCTTTTCCGTATTCAGCATCACCGCGCCAATCTTTACCGCCGCTGCAACTTTGCCCAGCTTATTCATCTTTTTGTAGGCTGAATCAGCCAGGGCGGTATCAAAGGTCGGGCTGCCAAGGGACGCCATGTTCAGGATCGTACCTGTGAGGTCAGTGGCAAAGCCCACATCACCGGTTGCTCCTGCTACGCTGTCCATAAATCCGTTATGAGCGGTGAGAAGGCGTGCCGCGAGGCCCGCTGCTTCCTCTCCGTCCGTGCCGCCGCCTGCCACGTATTTTCGGAGCGTTTCCATAGCTTCCTGCTGGTCAATGCTGGTAACGTCTGCATAAATGTTGGTGATTTTGGCACTGCGTTGACCCTCGTTTTTGATATGGAACACGCCGAAGGTGGAGAGATGGTCGGTGTAGATGATAAGCTCATTCGCGGCGGCATCCACCTCGAACAGCACATCCTCCCACTGGCCGGTTTCCTCGTTTTTGTACTTTGCGCCCACGCATTTCGCAGGATCCTGCCCATCTTCGCAGTATGCGGTATCATAGGGGATACGAAGGGTGATGAAGTCCGACAGCCCAGACATTTCGCCCAGCTTGAAGTCGTAGGCTTCTATTTTATACCCTTCGTCTTTGTTTTCTTCCACAGGTTGCTTGGTTACGGTAAGTTCTTCTTCACTTTCCAGCACATAGCCGCCCAGCTCTATGCTGACGCCGTTTGATAAGGTGACGCCGGTGGTCTCTGGTGAAAGCGTTGCCGCGTTGATTTTGCCGCCTCCACCGCCGCATCCGGTAAGATTCCCTAAAAGCAGAACTATCACAAGTAAAATAGATACTGTCTTTTTCATTTCGGATTCCTCCTTTTCATTTCCAATTAATAATTTCTGCTGTTACGCCGGTTTCACGAAGCAGCGTTTGTGCTGCATCCAGTATCGCCTGCTTCTCTGTCATTCCGTGCAGCAACTCTACCCGCGTGGTCTTGGACGCGTCGCCAAAGGTCAGGTACATCCGTTCTTTGTCAATTTGGGCGGTGTGTAGCCGCACGCCATGCACCCCGTCGAGACCCCACCGGTAAATTTCACTGCCGATGAGGATACCAAAGGTAGATACTACAGTTTCCCCGGTGTCTTTTTTCATTTGGGGGCCCGGCATGGAGATGAGAGCAGATGGCACCGCAAGGATTCGATTATCCCAAATGAGTGTTGCGTCATAGAGCAGACGGCTCTGCCTCACCAATAACAGGAGAGAGATAAGGCTGATAGCTCCAAAAGCGAAAACCACTTCTAACATAAATGCCTTGCCTAACCACACCGTCAAATAAATACTGGCTGCCAACGATAAAGCATATCTATTACGTCGTTTGCGGATTAATTTCATTTGCACCATACCTCCTCTAATATAGATTTTAAGGAAAAGGTCTTTAAAAAGCATCCTTCGAAAGGATGAATTTGCAGAAAAAAGCCTCTCATACTTTAGTATGAGAGGCTAGTTAAACCCTGTATTTATATGATTTTATGAATTATTCAACCCTTTGATTCTTCAGCAGGGTGCTGATGAGTTCTGCCCGACTACCGGCATCATATTTTGAAAAAATGTTCCTTACATGTGTTTTTACAGTACTCTCACTGATAAACAAAGCCCCGGCAATCTCACGGTTTGATTTGCCCGAAAGGATTAACTGTAATACCTCTTCCTCCCGGACGGTCAGTGGGTCAAGAATTTTAATTTGACGAATAATGTCCGTTTGCTGTGACTGACTTATATTGTCATAAGTAGCAAGGTAGGCATGGCTTTTCAGCAGTAAAACAAGCTGGTGGTTCAGTGGTGGTAGCATAACCAGTGTAACGCAAACCACAGTAAGGGCAATCACCGCAACCTCCGCACTGGGAAGCCCAATGGATGTTACGGTCATTCCCAAGACGCCTCCGCAAAGCACGCCAAATACATTGGCGGAAAGCCCAATGCCAAAGGTTTGTGCTGGGTTGTCGCTATAATCCAGCATTTCTCCAAGGATGCTCCACCAAAACAGATCAAAAACACCACAAGCACCGAGCATCAGCGTATCCACAATCAGATAGTCGGAAGTGTTTCGCCCTAACAGCATAAAGCTGATGAACGCTCCTATAATCATTGCCATTCCGATATACAAAATTCTGGAACGCTTTGCTTTCATAGGTAGGTTGCGCATAATAACAAGTGCCACAATATAAGGCACAGCCCAATACCAGCTCACCAGCCTCGTCAGAGGTTCAAAAGCGGGGTTGATGACCTGATACATTAGTCCTGAATTAATTGTGATGATAAAGATAAAAAGACACAGCAATATTAGCGGGTTTTTAATGCCGCCATGCGTCTTATTTTTAAATGTTTTGTTCTGCTCATTCTCCTGCTCCAACGGCAGCATCCAAATGAAGACCATGCCGATAACAAGGCAAAGCATAGAGAAGCCAAGCCCGATAAAGGTTGATCTGTTCATGGCCACCACGTTAACTGCAACCATCAGCAAATTGGAATAAATCAGAACGTCGGCACAGGATTTAATGCGCTCGTTCTTGGGAGCAAAGGCCCTGAGAAAAAATCCCCATGCCGCCACCACGCAGCCGCTAAAGTATCCGCTGACAATCAGTCCGCCTATCCATAGAGAGGAGGGAGCAAAAAAGAAGGGCACAGTGGCGGCTAAGCATAAGCCCATACCACCGAACATCATACTTTTGGCGGCCGCCTGTGATTTGACAAACAGGCCACAGGTAAAAAGCCCTGCAAAATGTGCGATAATTGCAGCCAGTATGTAACGGTCGGCTTCTGTTCCACGCAGATTCAGCAGGCTGTACAGTACCTGTCCCTCAAACTGGAAGGATAGAATATAGGCAAAAAGAAATGAAAATCCAACAACAGAAAGCCTACGGGCATTTAAAGTCTTAAATCTGTTCATTTTATAACCTCCCGCTCATCGGAGGCTTCGCCTTTTTTAACCCATTCGTCTATATCAGCGGTTTTGAAACGCCAGAGCTTTCCCACCTTGGATGCAGGCATACCGCGCTGATCAATCCAACGCGTGACCGTGTGGCGCTTTACGCCAAGATAGTCGCAAACTTCTTGCAGGGATATCCATCTGTCGTTATGTATTGTTCCAGGCATAGAAGCCACCTCACTCACTTTAATAAATTCGAACAAATATCCTATTTGATTGTTATTAAATAATTATAGCACAATAATGTCAAAATGACAGTTAATATTTGTTGTTTTAAGTAATATTGTGTAGTATTTGTTTATGATATAATTGAAGGACAAGTTAAAAAAGATGGAACATTTACTGTTGAAAACTATGCTGCACGGCAGAGAATTATCCAGATAGACTCTAGAGTTAGCAATAAGGTGTTTTTAGCAAAAAAAGATATATTAGAAAGTATTAGAAATATACAATTATAAAATAGACTTGAGCAAACTCTTAGTCTAAAAAAATTTGATTTTACTATAGATATGGGTACTGGATCTGGCAAAACCATCACAAGTTTTAAAACTGCATGGCTTGCAAGCCGTATGCCAAAAGTAGATAGGGTTGTATTTGTTGTGGATAGAATTGCCTTAACCAAGCAAACCAATGAAAATTATAAAGCCTATGACCCCGATGCATCAGAAGACACATTTGGTAGCGTTCAAAATACAAACAATACGACAGATTTGAATCGTAAGCTTAAAAGCAAAGACAATAGTATTATAGTGACTTCCGTTCAAAAACTAGATACTTTAGTGAAACGAAAAACCTTTAAAGCGCCAGATAAGAATATCGTATTTATCGTGGATGAAGCACACCGTTCAACAGGCGGTGACTCATTCAAGAATATCCAAAAAGCTTTTAAGAAATCCGCCTGGGTCGGTTATACTGGAACACCGATGTTTGATGAAACAACCACTGGCCTTCGAACAGAAGATGTTTTTGGGCCACTATTACACGCTTACACTATTCGTGAAGCGATTGCCGACCGTAATGTATTAGGTTTCAAAGTTGATTTTGAGACAACAATTGACGAAAAGAAAATGAAAGAGAAATATCTTCCGGCGTTCTACCGTGAACGTTATCCAAAATGGACCGAAGAACAAATTCAAGAGAAAGTAAACAACCTCTCTCAAGAAGATATGGATGATGCTGTTGAACCAAGTTTCTACGATGAAAATCTGGATCACATCAAATTAGTAGTAGAAGATATTTTTAGAAATTGGCGTAATCGTTCTAATGAAGGCAAGTATAATGCTTTGTTTACAACTCACGTAGGCGGTAGTAAAGCAAGTACGCCAATGGCGATGATGTATTTTAATGAGTTTCAACGTATTAACGAAGAAAATAAGAAGAATGGCGGACAGACTTTAAAAGTTGCCGTTACTTTTAGCCAGAATTCATCGAATAATGATAGCATGCTTGCCACAAATCAGGGTTTACATGATGCTATTAAAGCTTATAATGCAGAATTTGGCACATCTTTTGGGATGGATGATGTTTCTGGTTATACCCAAGACGTGACTTCACGTTTAAACAAATCCGCCTCAGATGGAAATTTTCTGGATTTGGTTATTGTCGTTGACCAATTATTAACTGGTTTTGATGCACCAGAACTTAATACCCTTTATGTAGATAGAACCTTGAAAGGTGCTGGGTTAATTCAAGCCTATTCAAGAACGAACCGTATTGCAGATATGCAAGAGAAACCATGGGGGCGTGTGGTAAATTTTAGGTGGCCTGCACAAAATGAGAAGCTGATGAATAAAGCCCTTGCTATTTATGCAAATAAAGATTCAGCTGTGTTATCTCAAGAGGAACAACGTAAGTCTAATCAAAAAGACGGTATCATTGCTAAACCATTTGAAGATGTGTTTAACGAAGTGAAACAAATTGTAGGGAAATTAAGTAGCTTGACCACCGAATTTCAACAGTTACCACCATCTGAAAAACAAAAGGATTATATGCTTGATTTGCTCCGTGAATATAACAGAGGAATGGCAAAATTAAAGCAATATGATCCCGAGGAAATTGATGGTGAAAAAGTCGGATTCAACTATGACAATCCAGATGAGTTGGTAGAAAAGTTAGGGATGACTTCAGATCAAGAAGTCATGTTGACAACAGTTTTGACGAATGAACTTAAATCACATATTGCAAAAGAGAAGAAAATCCCCCTTTATCAAATTGAACTGAAGATGACACACGTAAAAGATGTTAAAGTAGACTATGATTATCTTACTGAACTGGTAGAACAACTATTAAACCAAGTTCATGAAGAATCAAAATAAACTTACTGATGAAAACATTAATAAGATTATTGAAACCTACCGAAATCGTGTAGCTGTTGATAAATACGCTCATGTGGCATTACTTGAAGAAATCAATCAAAACGAGTTTAACTTAAATATTCCTCGTTATGTAGATACATTTGAAGAAGAAGAAGCCATCGACCTTGATGAAGTGATTAAACTATTGGAGCAAGACAAACAAGAAATCGCGGATCTGGAAGCTAAGATTAATGAACAGCTGAAGATCTTGGGTATGAATGTATAGAAATGGATGGAGAAAGGGTCAAGATTATTTAGTTCTAGACTCTTTTTGCTTTCCCTTGTATTTCAAACAAAAGAATCATCTGCAAGTGAGAATCATTCATTTGTAGATGATTCTTTTGTTTGTATACTAGAAAAGTCTAACTTTTGATCCTAGATATTTCTCTATTATTTTAAAATTCATCCATTACTCTATAAGATAAATTTCCTCCTATAAATCTTATACTTAGCATAGTAATGTTTACTACTGAGATGCGTGTAGGGATCAGTACAGAGACTTTTATGCTCATAAATAGGCATATTTGCCATTATTTATGGTAATAAGATGTGTAATTTATGGAGGGATTTTGTAATTAATAGTCAGTTGAGTAAAAAAAAGTTATTGACATATGACATAAACAGAGTATAATAAAAACATAAATGACATATGTCACGAATATATGAGGAGGTAAATAGTATGCCAAGAAGAGATGAAACTGGTCCAATAGGCGCTCGTACCACTGTTCAAGGTATGTATATGGAAGCGCGAAAAGGCTAGCACAATCATTAGTCAATCGAAAGATACTGTTAATCTAAGGAAGCGAATATTGCCTTTGCGATGAATTACGAAATGCAATTAAAAAATATTTAAATATAAAATAGAGTGGAGGATTTTTATGAAAATAGCAATACCTGTAGATGAAAAAGACATGGGAACAAATGTATGTGTATCTTTTGGACGTACGCCTTATTTTCTTATATACGATACGGAATCAAAAGAGAGTGTATTTCTAGACAATAGCGCAGTAGCCAGCTCAGGTGGCGCAGGGATTAAAGCGGCACAAATAATTGTAGATAGTAATATAGAAGCTTTGCTAACTCCTCGATGTGGGCAAAATGCTGCTAACGTGTTAAAAGCTGCTAATATTAAAATGTATAAAACGACAACCCTATCCGTAAAAGATAGTATTGACGCTTTTATTGCCGAAACGCTTTCTTTGCTAGATGATATTCATGAGGGGTTTCATGGCCAGGTCGGCAATTAATATGAAAATAGCTGTGCTAAGCGGCAAGGGCGGTACAGGTAAAACACTAGTATCGGTTAATTTAGCTGCAGTAGCGCAAAAATCAACTTATATTGATTGTGATGTTGAAGAACCCAATGGACATCTGTTTTTTAAACCTATAGATGTGCAGGAAGAAGAAGTATCTGTAAAAATTCCACAAGTGGATAATGAACGTTGCAATGGATGCCGAAAGTGCGTTGACTTTTGCAAATTTAATGCCCTTGCCTATATAAAAGACAAACTGATTATATTTGAAGAGATTTGTCACTCCTGTGGTGGTTGCATTATGCTTTGCCCAGAAAAAGCGTTGACAGAGAAAGAAAAAGGTATTGGGAAAATGCAAAGAGGAATTTCCGATGAGGTAACAGTATACACAGGAATATTGGACACAGGCGAAGCTTCAGGTATTTCAATTATAAAAAAACTGCTTGTCAACAATAAATCCAAAGGAGATGAACAGACTTTTATTGATTGCCCTCCTGGAAGTGCTTGTATCGTAATGGAGAGCATTAAGGATGCTGATTATTGTGTGTTAGTCGCTGAGCCTACATTATTTGGCGTTCATAATCTCAATATGGTATACGAACTAGTCAAGTTATTTAATAAGCCTTTCGGGGTGGTTCTCAATAAATGTGTAGACGGAGAAAATCCAGCTGAAAAATTCTGTCTAGAAAAAAACATCAAGATTTTAAAGCGTTTACCCTTTGACAACGAACTAGGCATGTTGAATTCAAATGCTGAAATTGCAGCTAGAAAAACCAAAAAATACTATGCCATATTTTCTTCTCTGCTAGAGACCGTAAAAAGGGAGGTGCAATATGAAACAACTACTAATTCTTAGCGGAAAAGGAGGTACTGGAAAAACGACAATAGCCAGCGCTTTTATAAAGCTTTCAAACGCTAAGGTTTACGCAGATTGTGATGTAGATGCACCTAATCTACACCTTATAATAGGACAAGGGTCTGAGCCGAAAAAAACAGATTATTATGGTCTGCCAAAATCTGAGATTAATCCTGAACTATGTATTGAATGTGATCAATGTAGACAAAACTGTAGATTTGACGCTATTTCAGTTAAAAGGACATATAAAGTAGATTCTTTTGCCTGTGAAAGCTGTGGTGTTTGCGAGTATGTTTGTCCTGTAGACGCGATATCATTAAAACCTGCTATAGCTGGAGAGTTGATGTTGTATACAAATGAAGAAAGAGTTTTTTCAACAGCACAATTGAAAATGGGCAGTGGTACCTCTGGAATGTTGGTTACTGAGGTCAAAAAGCAGATGAAATTAGCAGATCCGGATACTGAACTTGCCATTATTGACGGTTCACCGGGTATTGGCTGCCCCTTTATAGCATCCCTTAGTGGTGTGGATATGGTTCTAATCGTGGCTGAGCCTTCAATATCGGGGATTAGCGATATGGAGCGCATCATAAAAACAGCAGCAAAATTTGGAACGAAAATCGCAATCTGTATAAACAAATTTGATACCAATTATGCAAATACAGAGAAGATAGAGCTGTTTTGTAAAAACAAAGGATTGACCTTTGTAGGTAAAATACCTTTTGATTCAGATGCAGTAAAAGCGATTAATAACGGCCAGACTATTGTGGATATAAATTGTGCATCGGGGTTAGCAGTAAGAGAGGCCTATAATAAGGCTATGGAACTCTTATTTAAAGACGATAATGGATCAAGATAATAATTGTAAAAATAGGAGTCCAGAACAATCCATATCTAATGATTTTAACGATAATCATTGACTTAGTATGTATTATATTAAAACAAGTAGACAAAAACTTTTTGTATAACAATCTAAAAATAAGGAGCTAAAATTATGAGCGAAAATTGTGATCAAAGCTGCAACAGTTGCGCAGAAGACTGTGCAGAAAGAAAAGAACAACAAAATGATTTCTCTGAGAAATTACATGAAATGAGCAACGTTAAAAGGGTCATCGGTATTGTTAGTGGCAAAGGAGGAGTAGGTAAGTCACTGGTTACTTCTATGCTTGCAGTTACAATGAACAGAATGGGTTATCATACTGCTATTCTTGATGCTGATATCACTGGGCCTTCTATTCCTAAAGCTTTTGGCATTAGAGAAAAAGCTGTAGGTAATGAACTTGGACTATTGCCTGTTAAAACAAAAACCGGCATTGACATTATGTCTGTTAATTTACTTTTAGAAAATGATACCGATCCCGTTGTTTGGAGAGGACCTGTTATTGCCAATACAGTTAAACAGTTTTGGAGTGATGTCATCTGGAGTGATGTGGATTTTATGTTCATAGATATGCCTCCAGGTACTGGTGATGTTCCTCTTACAGTATTTCAGTCTATAGCTGTTGATGGAATTATTGTTGTAACTTCTCCTCAGGAGCTTGTATCTATGATTGTATCAAAAGCAGTTAAGATGGCTGAGATGATGAATATTCCTATCATTGGTCTTGTAGAAAATATGTCTTACTTTAAATGCCCTGATAATGGTAAGGATTACAATATATTTGGGGATAGTCATATCGAAGAAGTAGCTAAAAAACATAATTTAAAGGTTCTTGCAAAGCTTCCCATAGACCCTAAAATAGCTAAAACTTGTGATATCGGAATGATAGAGCTTTTCGATGGCAATTGGTTTGATTCTGTTGCAAAAATATTAGAACAAATGGAGGCAAAGAAAATGATTAAAATTGCTGTAGCTAGTGAAAATGAAATAGTAACTGAGCACTTTGGACATTGTGTCAACTTCAATATTTTTGAAGCTGAAAATGACCAAATTATAAAGAGTGAATCCATACCAAACCCAGGACACAAACCTGGCTTTCTACCAAATTACTTAAATGATATGGGTGTTAATGTGGTCATTTCTGGTGGTATGGGAGGTGGCGCTATAGATATTTTTAATGAGAAAGGTATTGAAGTCATCGTCGGAGCAACGGGGAATGCTAAGGCCACAGCAGAAGCATATCTACAGGGTAGCCTAAAATCCACAGGTTCCGTTTGTCATGAGCACCAACATCACGATGAATGTGAAGAATAATTAAGAGTCATATAGGATAAATGCTCTTTATATTATGAAGCTAATATTGTAATACTAAGAAACATCAACCAAAGTCGGTTGGTGTTTTCCTTTAAAACGGAAAAAAATAGAATAAGTTCTCATTTTGGAGAGGCACCAATATTCATGCTATTTGCATTTAAACCATCAGAAAAAGTTGTTGAGCAAGTAGATTTTATTGCTAATCCATATAATAGTGAGACAAAGGGAAAGGGGATTTTAGCAGCTGAATTTTTGATAAAAAAGAACATAGATATTTTAATAGTTTAAAAGGAATTTGCTAACAAAGATCCAGCCTATGTTTTTTCTGATTCTAATGTTGAAATTGTTTTGACAGAAGAAGAAAAACCCGAAGCAGCAATACAAAAATTGGGATTAGTATATCAAAAAGAGTAGTTCTAGGTATCTATGGTTTGTACATGGCGTTTGTTATTATAATTTAAAGTATTAGAATTTATATCTTTATTATATGCTTTAGATGTTATTGACATATATCGTCAATATGATTATTATGATAATGAGCATATGTCACACATAGGTATTGAATATAAACACAAGGGAAAGATTTGTTGACGCATTTATTTTGTCTTACATGAAATCATCTACAAGAAATATAATTTGTTAATAAGATGCTCATAAATACAGAGATTAATATAATATTAGGTAATGGAGGATAGTATGGAAATTACTCTTGATTGTATTCCATGTATGTTAAAACAAGCTTTGGAGTCTTCTAGATTGGTAACGAATGATATCGATAAACAAAAAAAGATAATAGAAGAAGCGTTAGCTGTATTGTTAGATTATAAAAAGTATAAAAATTCTCCCGACTTAGTACGAAAAATACAAAAAATTATAATAAATATTACAGGTGAAGAAGATCCTTATTATGAAATCAAAAGAAGAGATTTAAGAGCAGCCAAAGAGGTATATAGATTTCTAATTGCATTTATGCAAAAGAAAAACAGAGATTTATATTGGGCATTAAAAACAGCAGCTACAGGAAATAATATTGATGCAGCTGTGTATTATGATATTGATATTGAAAAATGCGTAGAAAGTGAATTAGAAAAGGAATTTTACATATGTGATTTGGATATTTTTAATAATAAGTTGAAAGAAGCATCCAATATCTTGATTATAGGAGATAATACGGGAGAAACGATCTTTGATAAGGTAATGATTGAAAATATGCCCAAGATACCTGTTGTATATGCTGTTAGAAAGTCGCCAATTCTAAATGATACAACAGAAAAAGAAGCTTATGAATCAGGTCTTGGACAAATAGCAACAATCGTATCTACGGGATGCGATGCACCAGGAGTAATTTTAGAAGAGTGTTCTGATGATTTTATTAAAATTTACAATAATTCAGATATCATTATCAGTAAAGGACAGGGTAATTTTGAGGGGCTTTCTGAAAGAAAAGAAAACTTATTCTTTTTATTAAAGGCAAAATGTCCTACGATAGCAAATAAATTGAAGGTAGACTTAAATAGCTATGTGTTCAAATATAATGGAGAATAATGAATAAAAAAGATAAATATTCATTAAAAAGATAAATTAAATAAAAATTAAGGGAATCATCTACAAAGGGTATGCATTCATTTGCAGATGATTCTTTTATTTGTGATTTTTAAAGTATGATTTTCAACTGTGCCCATCGATCTTCTATAGGTGTGATTTCATCCCTATATTTTAGATTTAAAGGCTTATAAAATATAGGACCATCATAAACGATTGTGTGATATTCGCCATTTTCACCGCAAACATCTGCGCCATAATCTTCAATTTCAGCCATTAATGGATAAGATAAATCTCGCCCTAAAAAGCTCGTACTTAGCATAGTAGTATTTACGACAATGATTTTTGCTTTAAATCCTAAGTCGATAAATTCCTTTACAAGTTCTTTTCGATTCATTTGCCAAAGGGGCAATACAGCCTCAAGAGATGCTTTTTTGCAGACATTTTCTTCCCATTCTCTGTGCTGGTCTATATCGATATCACCAAAAACGCCGTAATTCATGCCTTCGGCTTTAAAAGAAGTGATGCTATCTACAAAAACGTTCTCGTACTCCTCAAATGCAGCTTTTCCAATATAGGAGCTAATGCCTATTGCATCTGCCTGAGCCCTTAGGGTCTCTTCGCTTAATCTATGAGCTGAACTAATTTGATTTTCAATGCTAAACATAGTAAATAGTTTTTTAGGTTTGTAGCCGAGCTCGATAGCTTTATACATTGCAAGACATGAATCCTTCCCACCACTCCATGAAATAAAACAATCTTTTGTCATATAAAATACTCCTCAGTTTATATTATGATTTTATGTACTGTTTCTATTTTCTCATTTTATATAAAAGGTTACAATAGCAAGTTTTTCATCACCTAACTATTATTTGAAAAATCTCTTATATGTAGTTGACTTTTCGACCTCTAGGACTTGACCCTAGCACTGGTAGCTAAAGTGCCCAAGGCACTTTCTTGTGGTATACTATAACAGTGTAAATATAGAATGTATACATAATGAATTAGGAGGCTGTATGTTTAAAAAATTCTGGTGGTTTATTTCGTATTACAAAAATAAATATATTTTAGCAGTTCTTTTTTTGCTTTTAAGTGATTTAGTTGGGTTGATTCCTCCATATATAACAGGTCGTTTAACGGATATGATTTTTGAAGGAAACATTGAGCTAAAAGTTTTTTTGCTTATCTTAGGTCTTGACTTACTTATTATATTAATAAAGTATTTGTTTGCTATGTCTTGGAGCTATTTTACATTTAGGGCAGGTAATGAAATAGATTATAAAGCAAAAGACAATCTTATGACAAAATTTTTAGAGCAATCTCTAAAGTTTTTTGAAACCCATTCTACAGGTTCTCTTATGGGAAAAGCCACAAATGACGCCAATAGTATTAGCAATTTAGCTGGAGCAGGTACGCTTAGTTTATTTGATTCCACTATATTTCCCCTGTTTATCATTGTTATGATGATGGTTGTTGTAGATGTTAAATTGACTTTAGCTTCTATTATACCGCTGCCTATTCTTGCCTACTTGTGCATCTTAATTGGAAATAAAATCTATGCAAGATGGGCTAAAGTCCAAAGGGCATTTGATAAACTCAATACAAATATTCTAGAGGATGTAGAAGGAATAAGGATTATTCGAGTTTTTAATCTTCAGAAATCTAGATACAATAAATTTGAAGAAAGTGGAAAAGATTTATGTGATAAAAATATGAATGTAGTAAAATATCAAGCACTTATGACTCCTGTCCAAAGGATTATACCAGCTCTTACATTTGTTATTGCAATAGGGTATGGGTCTTTTTTAATTTCAAATGGAGAAATTACAATAGGTCAATTGGTCTCTTTTACCTATTATTTAAATATGCTTGTATGGCCTATGTACGCCTTTGGTAATTTTATCAATATCAAACAACAAGGTACTGCTTCTATGGACCGAATTCAAGAAGTATTAGACTATGAGGAAGATATTGTAGAGAGTATAGATGCATTTGATTTAGAAACGAACCCCAATATCGAATTTAGCGATTATTCATTTAAGTACCCATCTTCAAAAGAGAAGGTTTTAAAAGATATAAATATAAAAATTGAAAGTGGAAAATCTCTTGGCGTGCTTGGTAAGACCGGATCAGGTAAATCTACCTTTATTAAGCAACTTTTACGTCTTTACCCTATAGATACGAATCATCTCTATTTAGATGGGGAAAGAATTCATAAATACAGTATTTCGAGTGTTCGAGAAAAGATTGGATATGTTCCACAAAATCACATGATTTTTTCAAAGACCATAAAAGAAAATATTAAACTGTCAAAACCAAAGGCTACAGATGAAGAGGTTATGGAAGCTGTAAGGTTTGCAGATCTTGAAAAAGATCTTAGCACATTTCCAGAAGGTCTAGATACTCTTTGTGGCGAAAAGGGGATTTCTCTTTCTGGTGGTCAAAAACAGAGAATTGGTATTGCTAGAGCTTTTCTAAAAGAGCCAGATATATTGATACTTGATGACTCTATGAGTGCAGTAGATGGAAAGACCGAAAAGAACATCATTGAAAATATAAAGAAGAAAAGTCGTGGCAAGACTACGATTATTTCATGTCATAGAATAAGTCAAGTTAAGGATTGCGATGAAATTATCGTACTTAACAAAGGTACAATCACGGAGAGAGGAACACATGAAGAGCTCCTTAAAAAAGGACAATGGTACGCAAAACAGTACAAGAATCAGATGGCAAGGAGTCGCTTTGATGAAAAAGATGAAAAATAAGAAACGAAATGAATTTGTAAAGCAGAGATTGTGGCGTTATGCAAAAGGAGAATCGAAGTCTTTATCTATTGGATTATTTCTTTCTGTTGTGCGTACAGCTTTAGAAATAATAGGTCCAATGATTATTGGTTATATACTAAATAACTACATAAAGCTAGATATGGATATTAGAGATTTTATGGCAATTGCCAAACTTCTCTTGTTGTATTTAGTCATATATGTTCTTTGTGGATTGTTTAGCAATTTAGCTCTCATATCTTTTGAGCAAGCTGCAAATAAAATTTCCTTTAGCGTTCAAAAGGATGTATATAAACATGTAACAAAGCTTCCCATATCCTACTTTGATAATTTGCCTGCTGGAAATATCGTATCTCGAATCACAAATGATACCAATCGATTAAAGACCATGTTTCAGTTGATCCTAGCAGATATGACCACTTCAGGTATTATGATCATCTGTATTTACGGGATGATTCTTGTAGTCAGTTTTCCCGTTGCCATACTGTTTTTGACACTTGTCCCTATAATATACATTGTATTTAAGGATTTAAGACATAAGACCTGGAAGTATACTACTCTTAACCGCAGTTACGTAGGAGCTATAAACGCAAGTATAAATGAAAATATTCAAAACATGGAGATTATTCAAGTATACAATAAGGAAAACCATATCAAAGAGGAGTTTGACCACATCAATAAAAATATATTCAAAACCGGTTTAGAGGTAACAAAGGTGAGAAGCTACGGAGGTTTTAGAGCCATTGATGCTCTTAGTTATGTTGGAACCATTCTCGTCCTCTTGTATTTTGGTATGGGGAAAATTACAGGGGCTTACGCGGTTACAATCGGAAGTATGTACATCTCAATCGACTATGTCACAAAGATTTTTAACAATATAAAGACGGTGGTTTCAAGGTTTGGCGAGCTAGAACAGTCTTACGCATCAGCATCTCATGTATTTGACTTATTAAGGCTAGAACCAATGGAGGAATTGCCAGAGAAACTTACAGAAGTTAAAGGAGATGTAAGATTTGAAGGTGTTTACTTCGGTTATGGAGAGAGCGATGTTCTAAAAGGGATAGATTTTGAAGTGAAAAGCGGAGAAAGTATCGCCTTTGTTGGCTCTACGGGCAGTGGTAAGAGCACCATTGTAAACTTGCTTTTAAATTTCTATTGCCCAAGGCTTGGAAATATATACATTGATGGAAAAAACACAAAAGACATTAACAGAAATTCTCTACGAGAGCAAATGGCTGTAGTTCTACAAGATCCCTTTATTTTTGAAACGGATATTAAGGGTAATGTAGGACTTGACGAAGGGTTTAGTGATGCAGAGATTGAAAAGGCCCTTATGGATGTAGGGGCAGAGTCCATTGTGAAAAGGGGGATTCACGAGAAAATATTTGAAAAAGGAAATGACTTTAGTCAAGGGGAAAAACAGCTTATCTCTTTTGCAAGGGCGTACATTCGAAAACCTAGAATTCTAATCCTTGACGAAGCAACCTCTAATATTGATACGGAAACGGAAAAAATAATTCAAAAAGGAATCCAAAAGTTAAGAGAGAATTGTACCACTTTTATAATCGCCCATAGACTTTCTACGATTAAAGATGTAGACAAGATTATCGTACTAAACAAGGGCAAGATTATAGAAAGAGGAAATCACAAGTCTTTAATGGAACAAGACGGTTTCTATAAGAATATGTACGATGAGCAAATGAGAAATCAATAATAAAATAGCCCCTTTCTGGCTAAATCCCTTTTGGATTTTTGCTAGAAAGGGGGTGAATTTGATGTAATAGGAAAGTCCTACTTCTGACATTAGCTCCTGCTCAGTCATCCTGAGTGTAAGCGAAGAATCTTGACCCAAAAGGAATACCCTAATGCTAGTGACTAAAGACTAGCGACTAACGCGCCATAGGCGCTATTCTTGTCTTGCAAAATTTATTTATATCTGTTCATTTTATCATTCTTACGGGTAGTACTTTGAGATACTTTTGATCCCTTACTTTTATTACCATAACCTGTTTTTGGGTTTCTAGTGGAACTGCTCCTCCCTATTGGCTTACTGCTTTTTTCCTTAGGCATTTCGACTAAGGGGTAGAGATTATTTTCAATGACGGGAATGGATTTTGATATCAGTTTTTCAATATATTTGAGTGAAGATTTTTCTTCCACATCGCAAAAGGAGATAGCAATTCCTCCATGACCTGCTCGTCCAGTACGGCCAATACGATGTACATAGGTTTCTGGAACTTCAGGTAAATCATAATTGATTACATGGGACAATTCGTCTACATCAATTCCTCTAGCTGCAATATCTGTAGCGACTAATACCCTTGTTTTTCCTTCTTTGAAACTATTCAGAGCCCGTTGTCTTGCGTTTTGCGATTTATTTCCGTGGATGGCTTCTGCTTGCAACTTGGATTTTTCAAGAGTCTTTACTATTTTATCAGCCCCATGTTTTGTTCTAGAAAATACCAAAGCCGAAGTGATTTCCTTGTTTTTTAGCAAATCAATCAATAGTTTTGTCTTATTACTTTTATTTACATAATAAACGGATTGTTCGATAATATCTACAGTAGAGGATACTGGCGTGATTTCGATTTTAGTGGGGTTTTTTAGTATAGAGTTTGCAAGTTTTGCAATTTCACTTGGCATGGTAGCAGAAAAAAACATAGATTGCTTTATCTGTGGTAGAAATTTAATAATTTTCCTTACGTCTTGAAGCATTCCCATATCGAGCATCATGTCTGCTTCATCCAGAACAAAATATTGAATTTGTTTTAAAGAGATAAATCCTTGATGGATGAGGTCGAGCAATCTTCCAGGCGTAGCTACGAGAATATCTACTCCCCGATTTAAGGATTGAGTTTGAGGGTGCTGTGAGACTCCACCAAAAATAACAAGAGTTTTTAGACCTAAGTATTTTCCATACGTTTCAAAATTTTCCCCAATTTGAATAACGAGTTCTCTTGTAGGGGCTAGTATTAATGCTTTTATTTGCTTTTTACTTCTAGTACTTCGCTGCTCAGTAGAAAGGCCTTGTAAAATAGGGATAGCAAAGGCAGCTGTTTTGCCAGTACCAGTTTGTGCACAACCTAATAGATCTTTTCCTGCTAATAAAGTTGGAATTGCCTGTTCTTGAATTGGTGTAGCCTCTGAATATCCTACCTGAAGTAAGGATTTTTGAATTGGTTCTATTATATTTAGATTTTTAAATAACAATATTTTTCTCCTTTGTTGTGTTACATCGTGTTTATATTTTTGCCGTGATCAATGCGTAATTAATTATTATATATGAATTTATTGATTATTACAAGTGGTATATTTTAGGAAAAATCTTTATTTATGTAGGTTTTTAAAAATCATAAGTTGCAAATATCAGGTCTTTAAGTGTAGAATAACACTATAACTTAAGGAGGTTTTATATATGAAATATTTATGGACGACTATTCATGTAAAAGATATGAAAAAATCCCTTGAATTTTATCAAGACGTAGTTGGACTACCCTTAAACAAGAGTTTCTCTGGGGGACCGGATATGGAGCTTTCCTTTTTAGGAGATGGCGAAACTCAAATAGAACTTATCTGTGATAAAAATGTAAAAGAAGTTCAAATTGGAAAAGATATATCCTTGGGGTTCGAAGTTGATTCTGTTGATAAAATGATGGATTTCGTAAAGCAAAGAGGTATTGATATTGTAGCAGGCCCAATATCGCCAAATCCTCATATAAAGTTCTTCTTTGTAGAAGACCCTAATGGAGTAAGAATTCAATTTGTTGAAAATATGTAACATAATCAGAAGGGCTTTATTAATACTTTTATTAATGGAGCCCTTTCATTTTATAACAAAAAATAGATGCATAAGTATAGAACTTGGGGAGGATTTTTATGGCAAAGTATATGATGGCACTAGATGCAGGAACGACAAGTAATAGGTGTATTCTCTTTAATGAGAAAGGGCAGATTTGTAGCATTGCGCAAAAAGAATTCACACAGTTCTTTCCAAAGCCAGGTTGGGTTGAGCACGATGCCGATGAAATTTGGTCTTCACAATTAGGCGTTGCTGTAGAAGCTATGAATAAAATCGGAGCAACAGCAGCAGATATTGCAGCAATAGGTATTACAAACCAAAGAGAAACATCCATTGTGTGGGACAAAAATACTGGAGAACCTATATATCATGCCATTGTTTGGCAATGTAGAAGGACTGCAGAGGACTGCGATTCTCTAAAAGAAAAAGGATTATCAGATTCTTTTAGAGCTAAAACGGGTCTTGTTATTGATGCTTATTTTTCAGCAACGAAGGTAAAATGGATTTTAGATCATGTAGAAGGTGCTAGAGAAAGAGCTAAAAGAGGGGAGTTATTATTCGGTACTGTTGAAACATGGCTTATTTGGAAATTGACAAAGGGAAAAGTGCATGTAACGGACTACTCTAACGCTTCTCGTACACTGATGTTTAATATTAACGAGTTGAAGTGGGATAAGGAGATTTTACAGGAGCTAGATATACCAAAATGTATGCTTCCAGAGGTAAAACCATCAAGCTGTGTTTATGGTCAAACGGATCCATCATTTTTAGGTGGCCCTATAGTCATATCTGGAGCAGCAGGGGATCAACAGGCAGCTTTATTTGGACAGACGTGTTTTTCTGCTGGAGAAGCAAAAAACACATATGGAACAGGTTGCTTTCTACTTATGAATACAGGTGAAAAACCAGTATTTTCGAAAAATGGTCTCGTTACAACCATCGCATGGGGAATAGATGGAAAAGTAAATTACGCATTAGAGGGCTCTATTTTTGTTGCAGGTGCGGCTATTCAGTGGTTGCGTGATGAACTGCGCATTATTGATTCTTCCTCGGATTCAGAATATATGGCGACGAAAGTAAACGATACAAATGGTTGCTATGTAGTGCCAGCATTTACTGGTCTTGGTGCTCCTCATTGGGATCCATATGCAAGAGGTACGATTGTAGGCCTTACTCGTGGAGTAAATAAGTACCACATTATACGGGCTGCTCTTGATTCACTAGCATATCAGGTGCATGACGTATTAAAAGCTATGGAAGCAGATTCTAGGATTTCTCTAAAAACACTAAAAGTTGATGGGGGAGCAAGTGCAAATAATTACTTAATGCAAACACAAGCAGATATTATTAATGCACCTGTAAACCGACCACAATGTGTGGAAACAACTGCTATGGGCGCTGCTTATTTAGCTGGTATAGCTGTTGGGTATTGGGCAAACAAAGAAGAGGTCGTTAAAAATTGGTCTATTGATAAAACCTTTGAACCGTTAATTTGCGAAGAAGAGAGAGCAAGCAGATTAAAAGGATGGAATAAAGCAGTTAAATGTTCATATGGGTGGGCAAGAGAGGATTAAACGCAGTTTAGCTTTACATGACAAAAAAGCGATAATTAAATAGTACATCTGATAAGTACAGAGATCGATTATTATTATAATATCGTTCATGAGTATATCAAGGATTGGGTATAAGAAATTATAAATAAGTAGATTTATAAAAAGAACTTGTAAAGCATACGCAAATTAAGTATACTTATATTGATAATAATGAAAGGAGTTACAAATTAAATGAAAACAAAACATAACAAAAATCATATTAAATTTGCCATTTTAGCGATATCTTCTGTACTTATGGCTTCTATGATTGCATCCGCTATTTTAGCAGATATCTCTATGAGCTATCCTTCTGCAGATCCGTCGTTGATTCAAATGATTATGACATTGCCATCTTTAATGGGGATGATATTTGCTATTTCAGCAGGTCCTCTTTCTGGAAAGATTGCTAAGAAAATCATTGTATTAGTAGGACTTTTCTCTGCATTTACAGGTGGTATGCTTGCCTATTTATTTGGAGGTCTAAGTATTTATGTGTTATTATTATCGAGCGCGCTTATTGGCGTAGGTCAAGGCATTAATTCTACCATGTCCATGGCACTTATTGCAGATTATTTTGTAGGGGATGAAAGCAGTTCTTTAATGGGTTTACAATCGGCATTTGTGAATGGTGGTAGTATGGTTATCATCTTTATATCTAGTCTTTTAGCTCGCTTAGGTTGGAAATCATCTTATCTGATTTTCTTGATTTTTATCCCTATTATTGTAATCGTTATGAAATACTTGCCGAATGATCCTCCCATTCAGCAGCAGGAAAGCAGTGGGGAAAAAGGCAAATTAAATGGAACGGTGTACTTCACGGCTGTTGTTACCTTTGTTTTTGCGACTCTCATGTTTTCCTTTGCTACCAATGTAGCAATGTTTGTAGTAAACAATGGTTTAGGTGATGCAACAACTGCAGGACTAGCAAATACTTTAATGTCCGCTGCAGGAACTGTAGCTGGAGTTATTTATGGCTCAATAAAAAAACGATTAAAAGATACTATTATTCCAACTGCTATTTTACTTGCAGGAGTGGGCTTGCTTCTTATTAATATCGTAGGGTCCATTGCTAGTGTCTTTATCGCTGGTGCTCTCATAGGGTTTGGCCTTTCTTTGTTAATGCCAACAGCGATGTTCATCGCTTCTTCTGCTGTAACACCTGCAATGAGCGCTAATGCTATTTCATTAATAAATGGTGCTTCTAATATCGGCATGTTCGTTTCTCCATTTATACTGAACCCAATTGTCAATAATTTTGGTGGTGGAGAAAGTTTTAAATTCTTATTATGTGGTACTGCATTAATCATACTAAGTATTGTAGCTTTTGTAGGACGATCAAAATTTAATACAAGCGTTGACGCAAAGTAATATGAAATAAAATTAAGATAAATAATAGCAAATATTATTTTCTATAAGTACATAGTATTCTAATTAAAAAAGGGCAGAATATGATTCTGCCCTTTCTTCGTACTGTAATAGGGAACTCCTATTTTTGACCTAGCTCTTGCCCAGTCATCTTGAGCGCAAGCGAAAGATCTTGATCCTAAAGGAATACCCACATGCTAGTGACTAAAGCAACTCTCTTCTTAAATCTTCTCCTGACTTTGGAGATAAGTAGCTAAATGGAATATCTAATACACTGCGAGCTCCAGTATGACCTTCCTTAGATAGTCTATAAACTGCTCTTGCATAAGCTACTAGCACACTTGAAGTAAACTCTGGATTGCTATTTAGGCTTAAACTAAATTCCATTCTCTGATTTGTACCATTTCCAGTAACCCCTGTGCGTATTACAAACCCCCCATGAGGCATGCCTTTATGATTTTTTTGCATCTCATCCTCAGTTATAAAATGTACTGTGGTATCGTAGTCTGCAAAGTAATTTGGCATGTTCACAATCTCATTTGTTATTTTGTCTAAATCAGCTCCATCTTCTGGGACGATATAACAGATTCTCTCGTGTTTTTCTCTAGGGGAAAGCTCTACATTTTTTCCAGTACGTACCATATCTATAGCGCTCTCAATAGGAACTGTGTACTGCACGCCATCTTTAACGCCTTCTACTCTTCTAATAGCATCTGAATGTCCTTGACTTACACCTTTTCCCCAGAAAGTATAATCTTTTCCATTTGGGAGTACCGCCTGTCCTAAAAGACGATTTAAAGAAAATAATCCTGGATCCCAACCAACAGATATTAGGCTAAGTTTGCTAGAGTTTTTTGCAACAGAATCTAATTTGTTGAAATACTCTGGTATTTTTCCGTGATTATCAAAACTGTCTACTGTGTTAAAGAGTTCAGCAAGTTGTGGTGTCTGTTGTGGTAAATCTGTAGCTGAGCCACCGCAAAGAATCATTACATCAATTTTTCCAATATAATTTGCTATATCAGAAATATGAACTGCTTTTGAAGTAGTTTTAAAATTTTCTGGATCTCTTCTTGTGAAAATAGCTTCTAAGGAAAAATCTGGATTTTGCCCCAAAGCTAATTCTACACCTTTGCCAAGGTTTCCGTATCCTACAATACCTATTCTAATCTTATCGCTCATCTGTTTTCCTGGCCTAAAGCCAAGTTCCTCCTTCTTTATTCTGTATTTTAGTCTGATAATAAAATTATCAGTTTAAAGCTATGCTTGTCAAGTAATTCTGAAAGGAACCTAATAAACATTTAGAAAGAAAACTCTTTTATATTTAATTAAGAAAAGAATAGCTCTCTACTAGTATAAATATAAAAGCGATTTAAACGAGAAAGGAGCTATTCTTCATTATTGATTTTATATATTATTTTGTAATACCTCTTAAGTAGTTAAGGTTTAGCTTAAACGTTAAATTCCTTATCATTACTGAATTTGAGGTTTAGTTAAAGTATAACATAAACTAAAATAAAAATTTAATTATGCATATTTACAACTATTTTTTAATAAATCCACCAAACATGGACGTAATATCATTGACAGTAATATACGCACTAGGAGCGATGTATTTAATGGTTTTAATAGCAGCAGGGATTTGTTTCCTTTTAAGTTGAATAAACAAAAGACTTTTCCAGCTGTCGTTTTTCCCTTTTCCATCAATAATAGTAACCCCATAGCCATCTTCACGAAGTGCTTCAGCTAGAGTGCTTCCTGTTTCCTCACCGACGACAACCTGAATGGATGCAAGACCAAGGGCTATTTTAGACTCTATATAGAGCCCTAAGTAATTGCCCAGCGCAAAACCTAATGCATATGCAAATATTTTAAAAGGATCTTCTGTAATGTTGTTAAGGACAGAGCTTACAACTAGTAACCAAATCAATATTTCAATAAATCCCAGAATAGTACCCTTTACTCTTTCACCTTTATTATTATAGACCAGTCGGATTGTCGAAATGGAAACTTCAACAATCTTCGCAATAAATATAGTAATGTATAGAGCTAGACCTTCTAAACTCATTAAAAATTCCATGATACACCTCTTATTATTTGTTATTGACATTCTACTTCATTTAGATACTTTATGCAAAAAACAATTCCAGGGGAAGATATAGAATATACACTTAACTATATGTTCGTATTAAAGTTTAACATGAACTAGAAAACTATTGAATATACAGGGTTTGCATTTCACTTAAAGTACTTCATGAACATAAGACTTAAATACTATAAAGCTGGTCGCTAAAGTATGTCGGCACTTTATGATATTGCTGTGGAAATATCTAAATTTCTACATAAAAAGCTTAAATACATCTTTGAAAAGAAGGTTATTTTGATTTGGTGTGGAATGAATAAGATAAGGATATAAGAAATAATAGCTCTAAGAAGAGGTTAATGCTTTAATATGTTTTTGTTGTGGTAGAATAATGTATAAGAACAAATTAAGAGGAAATAAGTGGATTCTTTTAAGAATCTTTGATGGAGCAACTTGCATCTTAAATAGTCGTATTTAAAAACCAATATGAAGTTTAAAAACGAAATACAATAGTATTATGACAACAATATAGAGCAAATTAATGATATATGATAATAGTTAGAAAGGAAGAAAAAAATGTACAAACCAAGGTATACTGGATATTTTTGTGATGTTCCTGGTTTTGCCCTCGGTCATGCTATGGATTACGAGGGTATGACAGGGGTAACTGTAATACGTCCTCTTAATAAGGCTACAGCGTCTATTGACGTTCGAGGAGCGTCACCTGGTACGAGAGAAACAGATCTTTTATGTGCTGAGAAGAGTGTGGGAGAAGTCCATGGGATTTTTCTTGCGGGAGGATCTGCCTTTGGACTTGCTTGCGCAGATGGAATTATGGATTATCTCCGAAGCCAAGATATAGGTTATGATACTGGCGTAACAAAGGTTCCCATTGTTCCTGGATGCGTAATTTTTGATTTAGCCATTGGCTCACCCCTTGCATATCCTAATGGCAATATGGGAGCGGAGGCTATATGTGCTGCTACAACAAGTGATAGATCAATGGGAAATATCGGCGCAGGAACTGGAGCTACTGTGGGAAAAGTAAATGGCATGGTGTCTGCTATGAAGTCTGGTTTAGGACAGGCTAGCCTTCAGTACGGTGATGTAATTGTGTCCTGTGTCATTGCTGTCAATGCTTTTGGAGATGTCTATGATCCGTTTTGCCAAAATGAAATCCTGGCTGGACCTGTGGATATATCCAACAAGAAAATAAAGCCCACCATTGATGTCTTTAAAGATATGGAAAGGGAGGCGTCTAAAGTTGGAGGGCAATTAATGAATACTACAATAGGTTGCATAGCTACAAATGCCCATCTAAACAAGTCAGAGTGTCTTCGAATATCACAGATGGCACATGATGGAATGGCAAGGGCAATTAATCCAGTACATACTAATCTTGATGGTGATGCTCTCTTTACTATTTCTAGCGGAGATAAGGAAATTGACATGAACATTTTAGGGGCACTAGCAGCAGAAGTAGTAGCTAAGGCAATTGTAAATGCTGTTGTAACTAGTGAAGGGATAAAAGGGCTTTACTGCTATCATGATCTACAAGTGGCTCCGGCATTTTAGCTCTCACCAATCAGTCGCCAGCTACCAGTGCTAGGGTCAAGTCTCTTGGGTCAGAGATGTAAGCCTTGTATATAAAGCTGACTTAAATAATGGCTAAGTTAAAAAACAGAACGTTTCTAATATATATAAATATGTAAAGAGCACGAGAAACCTCGTGCTCTATTGATCTACTAGGAAAGTCCTGCTTTTGAGCCTAACTCCTACCCAGTCATCTTGAGCGCAAGTGAAAGATCTTGACCCCAAAATACTGGTGGCTGGTCGCTATTATTACAAATAGTATTCCGTACAATCTGGAGCTTTTAATTCAAATTCGCTAAAAACTTTATCTCGAATCTTTAGAAAATCTATACTGGTTCGATCTCTTTTTCTTGCTAAAGGCACCTTTAAGATGCTTTTGACTTTGCCTGGATAAGGGGTCATGATGACGATGCGGTCTGCTAGAAAAACAGCCTCTTCGATATCATGTGTGACAAAGATAATGGTCTTCTTTTTTTCGCTCCATATCCTTTGAATTTCATCTTGAATGCCCATTCGTGTCATGGCGTCTAATGCGCCAAAGGGCTCATCCATAAGTAAAATGTCAGGGTCTGCTGCTAATGCCCTTGCAATGGCAACTCGTTGTTGCATACCTCCAGAGAGCTCACTTGGATGATGTTTTGAAAAGTCTGTTAAGCCCACTAAGCTTAGATATTCTTCAGCGATAGTTTTTCGCTCTTCTTTAGAGATTTTTTTTGCTTCTAGTCCTAGTTCCACATTTTTAATAACGCTTCTCCAGGGAAGTAAACCGTAATTTTGAAATATGGTGATTCGGTCAACAGATGGTTTATCTACTAATTCTCCATCAATAAGGATTTTACCAGTAGTGGGTTTGCTAAAACCTCCAATGAGGTTTAAAAGAGTGGTCTTTCCACAGCCACTAGGCCCTAATAAACAAATGAATTCACCTTTTTTAATAGATAAATCCACTTTATCTAGAGCAAGGCTTTGGGTTTTATCGTTTCTAGGATAGTTTTTAGTAACCCCTTCTATGGTAATAAAGGATTCATTATTTTGATCCATTTTGAACACCCCACTTACTCTCTATGTTTTTTTCTACTTTTTTAATAATCATATCTAAAATAAGGCCAGATAAGCCGATAAATATGATTCCAGCTAATACTAGGTCTAATCGCAGTGAATTTCTCGCGTCAATAATTAAATAACCTAAACCTGACTGAGCACCAACCATCTCACCAGCTACTAAAAAGACCCAAGAAGATCCAAGAGCCATATGTAGGCCATTGGCGATTATTGGGAAGGCAGCAGGCAAGACGATCTTTGTAAGTAATTGGAACTGATTCATTTCAAAGTTTTGCGCAACTTTTAAGTAAACTTGGTCTACTTTACGTATGCCGTTTACAGTAGATAAAAGTACAGGGTAGAATGCTGCGATAAAGATAATCACTATGGCAGGAGCATCTCCAATTCCAAACCAAAGGACGATAAATGGAAACCATGCAATAGGAGATATTGGCCTTAAGACTTGAACAATAGGATCGATAAACGCCCATAGTTTTTGATACCATCCTAATATAAGGCCTAACACAATACCAGCAATGGAAGCCGTAATATACCCTATTAAAAACCTTGTCATGCTGACTTGAATATGAAGAATCAAAGTTCCATCTTCCAATAATTCTTTCATGCTCCTAACAACATCCATAGGGGAAGGCAACAAGGAAGGCTCATACCTTCCTGTTGCACAGACTATCTGCCAAATACCCACGAGTACGGAAATGCTCACTAGTACATGAAATGACTTTTTTATGATATTCATGCTATTCACCTTGTATTAAGGAATTATCGATAAAATCTTCATAAGCTGGGGGATTTTCAGATAAGCCCATTTCTTTCATGTAATCTGTAAGAACTTGGTATTCCTCTTTTCTTATAGCAAGGTCTTTATAGGAAATAAACTTAAGGGATAATTCTAATACATCTTTTTTTGTCTTCATGTATTTAGAAGACACTTCATATACATCTTTATCTTTTTGTTCGGCTTTTTCTGCTGCTTTTACGTATTCTCTTACAAATTCCTCAGCAACTAACCTATTATTATTTATAAATTCATCTCTAAGAACTAAAGTACAGCATAAAGAATCTTGCCATAATTCTTGTGAGTCGTATAAAACTTTCCCGCTACCATGAGATATGGATATGGCTCCAAAAGGTTCTGCAACGATATATGCTGATATTCTTCCATCTGAAAGGGCTGCAGGCATTTCCGCTGGAGGAAGCTCTACTACATTGACATCGGATAGTTTTAAATTATTTTCCTTTAACATCTGGTACAAGAGGATATTGTGAGATGAAAGCTTGCTCGGTATGGACACGGTTTTGCCTTTTAAGTCAGAAGCTTTATTTATTTCTTCAGAGACCACAACTACATTTCCATCTCTATGGCCTAGGGCCACAGACTTTAAGCCAATTCCTTGCTCTTTTGACTTCATAGCAAGTTCAACAAGCATACTTGCACCGTCAATTTCTCCAGCATTTAAGGCTTCAACTAATTCTGCCCAAGACCCAAATTTGACTAATTCCAACTTTGCACTTTTTAGATTAGCCCCATCCTCTTGAATGAAAAGAGGAAGGGCATGGGTTATGGGGAGGTATCCTATTTTTATAGGATTTCCTTCATCAACTGGCGCATTTTTTTCTTTAGAACATGCAGAAAGGCTGATGATAAGAATTGCAATGATGATTAAATAGATAAACTTTTTCATTTTTCCTCCTAAGCTTAACTCCAGCTTAATGCTTCTCGTTTTGCTTCAATATCTTCGATAATTTTATTGCCTAAGCTGTCTGGATTTACATCTACGACCATGACTGCACCGATGGTTTCTTTTGTATCTTCATAAATGTATTTCATTACATTAGGTGATCCTTGTACAGGAGACTCTACACAATGGTAGGAATTAATCCCTAGTAAACGGAAGCTTAATGCAGCTGCAACGCCTTTTTCGTTTGACCATTCAGGGCTTGCAAAGGCAAATGGCATATCCTTTAAGTCTTTTCCACAAGCATCTGCTAGGGCTCTAAAAAGCGCAGAAGCTCTTGCATTATCAAGACATTCTCCCATATGCCATACAGGTGGAAGGTCTGATCCTAAAAATTCTTTTAGCTGGCTACCTGTATGTTCTAAAGCGGATTTATTACAGTATCCTAATTTTAGAAGTGGGAAGGATGCGCATCCATTTGTAAGAACGAGAATATTTTCCTTTATTAGCTTTGATGTAATATCTGTAATCGCTTTTTCATATAAAACTCTAGGATTATTACAGCCTACTAGATTAATAATTCCCTTGATTTTTCCTGTCTTTAAAGCTTGTGCGATAGGTTCAATACTGCCAAATTGTTTTATGATATTTTCAAGAGAAAATCCAACTTCTGCATTGACTTCATACTGAGGAATCGTTACAGGTATATCTCTCCTATTTGCAAAGCTTACAATTCCACGAGTAAGGATTTTTTTAGCTAAATTTTCCGTTTGAGCAATATTAGAGTGCTCATGGTCATAAGCATAATGCTCCGCACCAGGCAATCTTGCAGAATCGCTTGTAGTTACTACTACAGTTTTGAAGCAATTTGCAACTTCCATAATAGCAGGGAATACATCTTGAACGTCAGCAACCCAAAGGTCAAGGGCACCTGTTCCCACGATTAATTCGGCACCGATGGCATTAGAAAGTGGAATGACTCCTCCGTATCGATACATAGAAGACAAACCAGAACAGCAAATACCGTAAAACTGTATTCCTTTAGCTCCATGTTTTTTTGCTAAAGCATCAAATTCCTCTGTTTTTCCTAGTCTTACGATCTCGCTGACGAGAAGAGGAGAGTGACCGTGAAGGGCGATATTTACATATCCTTCTTTTAATGCTCCAACATTACATTTTACCGTACTTCTCACTGGCAAACCAAACAAGCTATCTATGGCAATAGAAGAAGCTAGTACGCTGGACCATGAGAATGCAAGGCCACATCGAGATAATTGCTGCATGATGTTTTTCCAGTCGCTATCAGTGCCTGTAGTTGTTCTATGTAGTGCGTCTGTTATTTCGTGATATGCGCTAATAGGGAGAATATCTAACTCCTTCCAAACTTTTACTCTTTCTGGAGTAGCAAAGGCATGCATAGTCTTGTGCTTATCTGGAACAGTTCTAGATAAATCTTCAAGTAAAATATCTGCAACGAGAACAGCAAGCTCTTTAATGGACTTTCCTTCGATATCAATGCCGAGTGTAGTAGCTGATTTTTTAAGTTTTTCAGGTCCTAGAATTGGCAAGTTTAACTTTCCTTCTCCAACCCATTTTAAGGCAAGCATGCTTTCTCTACCTCTATATCCATGACCAGCAACTCCACTTGCTACCCATCGAAGTAAATTACGAGATACAATTAGATCGGCATCGGCGCCGCAGACACCCCTAGGGCTTTTTTTTGTAATTCTACAAGGTCCAATATTACAGTTTTTGCAGCAAATTCCGGCCATACCAAAAGTACAGTGAGGTTTTTGGGCATCGAAACGATCAAATACTGTTTCAAGTCCGACTTTCTCCATATTATGAATAAGTTCTTTTACAGCTGGATCAGGTGTGTGTTCTAAGACATCTTCCTTAGAAGGAAAGGTTTTCTTATATTCTTTGATAGCCTCATTATAGTCGTGGAAATCGTTGTGGTGGTGATGATGGTGGTGACCGTGGTTGTGTTCGTGTGAACTCATTTCATGTTGCCTCCTTAACGTAGTAAATATATATGTTTTATAATATATTAATACTATATTTTCCTAATGTCAATAAAAAACGTATTATTTCGATAAGTTTAATTTGTGATAATTATACTTTCAATAAATATACAAGATAAAAAAAGTAGGGTATATTATTAATTGAAAATAGTATTGTAGAGAAGTATTTGTTTTTTGGAAAAATAAACCATATTTTTACATTTTTGCTGTTTATTAGAGTTTAATCGTGGTAATATTATATTGGGATTGTCTAAGGAGGCTATATTTTGGATTTTTTTTATGTATTTTTAGTAGGAACGATTATTGGAAGTTTTTTAAATGTGATCATTTACCGAATCCCTATAGGAGAGTCTATTATTTCGCCGCCGTCTCATTGTGGTAATTGTGATAGTAGATTGAGACCCTTAGATTTAATTCCTATCCTTAGTTGGATTGCTCTAAAAGGTAAGTGTAGATATTGTAGCTCTAAAATTTCGTATCGATATCCCTTTGTAGAATTGTTGACTGGAGGATTATTTCTTTTTACATATATTGCAGTAGGTATTGATCAAAAGTTGGTGGCCTATTTAGTACTTGGCTGTATGCTTATAATAAATACATTCATCGATATGGACCATTTTATTTTACCTAATATAATACTGTTGTTTGGACTCATTGCATTTGTTCTACTTACTGTGTTTTTGCCTTTTATTTCATGGCGAGATTCTTTTTTAGGTGCATTTGTAGGAGCAGTTCCGTTACTTATCCTATTTTTACTTACAAAGGGGAGGGGTATGGGGCCTGGGGACGTAAAGTTTATGGGCGTAATCGGATTGTATTTAGGTTGGAAATTATCTTTGCTAACCCTATTTTTATCTTTTATTTTAGGAGGCATTTTTGGAATCCTTTTATTAGCCACAAGAATAAAAGACAAAACAGATGCCATCCCTTTTGGACCCTGGATTGCTCTAGCAGCTTTTATCTCTATGTATTGGGGGAGCGATATTATTAGTTGGTATCTAGGTTTATAAGGTGGTCAGGTGGTCAGGTGGTCAGGTGGTCAGGTGGTCAGGTGGTCAGGTGGTCAGGTGGTCAGGTGAAATCAGCGGCCGCAGAGCGGCCTGCTGATTTCACTTAGAACTAAATAGGGTGTGTTTGTTTTGAAGGATGAGAAGGCTTTTACTTTGATCGAAATGATTGTTACTGTTGGGATTTTAGGTATTATTCTTTCTATGGTTTTCCTTAATAGTAAAGGTTTACAAAACTTTATAGACAATCAAAATCTAAAAACTCAGTGTAGGGAAGTACATCAAGTTCTTTTGAATGCGCGAAATGACGCTATAATGGATGGAAAAGCACGTAGAGTTAATATACATGAAGATAAAATCTACATATATATTGCTGAAGCAACCGCTCAAGCAGAAAAAATAGAATTTAAGGATTCTATTTTAATCACTTCAAATACGTACTTTAGAAAAAACCTAACTTTTCATCCTACAGGTACAGTCAATCTCGGGGGGCATTTTGTTTTTGAAAATAGACAAGGAAATAAGAGGACTATCGTGGTACAAATTGGGACAGGCAGAATCTATATTAAGGAGGAAGAATAATGAAAAGGCAGGATGCTTTTACTTTAATTGAAGTAATTGTGTCTATTTGCGTTTTTTCTGTATTTTGTTTTAGCTTTTTAACTGCTTCGCAGTTTGCTTACAAAAGCTATACCATCTCTAAAAATCGATATGAAGTGTTGACAAAAGCCGAAAATTCCTTAGAAAAGATTAAGTCTGCAATGAATGAATGCGATCGAGAAGAATTAAGTGTTGAAATGGTTTCATCTATTGTTGAAAATGCAAAAGACTCTGAAGGCGATTATATAATCGACTTACAAGAAACAACCAGGCGAGGCTTATATAAAGTACAAATAATCTTTGAAGAAAGCCGGTATAAGAAATTATGGACTCAAATATACGTACCTTAAATAAGGGCTTTACTTTGATTGAACTAATAATTAGTTTATTTTTAATGACCTTAATACTAGGCGCTGTTTTTTACCACTTTCATTTTCAGTACAGTAGTTACGAAAATCTTTATGAAGATATTACATCTATGGAAAAATTGCGTTTTTTATCCATACAGCTGGAAAAGCAGATTTGTAATACGTCTAGAATTTATGTAGTAGAAGGTACAGTTTATTTAAGAGATATAGAGACTCCAGAGTACTACAATTATTATACATTGACAAATAAGATTTTGTACAAAACTAAGACCCATTCAGACTTAAAAGATATAGGGCTAGGGAGCAAGTCTCAGATAGCTAATAAAATCGAAAATTTTTTTATAACTTATATAGACAGTAAAACCATTCAGCTTACGATTGAAGTCTCAGAAGGCGAAAAGAAGGCCAGATTGCAAAAGGACATCTCCGTATTAGGACAAGTGACTGTAATTAATTAGGGGGATTACCATGAAAAAGCAGGATGGATACGCTGTTCTTTTTACGATTATTATCATTATGATGCTTATAAGTATTGTATTGTTTTCGATGCTTTTTTTAGCTCTTTATGAATTTCGGTCTGTAGAGAATTATGATCACTATCAAAGAGCCTGTTATTTAGCTTTAGGTGCAAGGGAAGAAGCCCTTTCTATTTTATCTTCAGATTGGGATGCTTTAGGAGGTTTATCTTCTACTGTGGTTGAGGGCGGTGAGTATGGGTATGAGGTCGTAGAATCTAATGAGAATAGAAAAAAGATCAAAATATACGGAAAATCCCATCTTATTCGAAGAGATTTTGAAGCAATCCTTGAGGCGCCTAGTGGAAAAGTAAATTTATTAGATTTAAAAAAATACGTCTTGTATTGCAATGGAAAAATGATTATTGATAGTATGAATACGATTGATATTCCAGAAACTTCATCTGGCATTATAGGGATCACAAAAGACTTAATTGTAAATAAATCTGATGATTTTAAGAAGCGCTCTCTAGATGTAAAAGGAGATACTGTGGTTCTAAGAGGAAATGAAGGATTCACTCAGTACAATTCTTTTGTAGACTCTCACTTGCCTTATTGTCAACCCTACAATAGTGAAGATTACGTAACATGGTTAGTAGAAAATTTTAAGGAAAATGTGTCTTTCATCAATGCTCCAGGAGAGACAATATATTTGAACAAAGATACTTTTCCTATAGGAGACAATACTAGAGAGCTGTATATTGTACAGGAGGCAGATGCTTTTATCATGGATGATTGTACCTTTGAGGGATTTGTTGTTTTAGATTGCGTAAAAGAGGTTTATATGACAAGCAGTGCAAAATTACATGGGTCCATGCTCCTTTTTGGAATGGATACGGGAGTAACAGAGATACAGGGAGAAATAAAAGGAAGTATGATGCTCCTTGATTTAAAGGAAGAGGCTTGTTTTAAAGGTGTATTGCACTACGATTTAGAAGCACTAGAAAAAATCACGCCTTATCTGTCTACAGATTTGTTACATAATGAGCGAAAAAATAGAATCAATCTGTTAAAGTGGAGCGAGATATAAAGGCATTTTCTAAGGCTTGAAATCTTGCAGTAAGGTTCATAAATAGCAAGCAAAATAAAACGGATAGGCTTAGTGTAGAGGTGAATAGAGTGTTTCGTAAAGAAAGTCATACAGTGGTGTTTGATGTAGGTTCGAGTACCATAAAGATTATAAAGGGATATATAAAGGAAGAAATAATAAATATCGAGCACTACCGTATATTTCATATACCGCAAGACATAGTACAAGAAGGAAAGGTTGTGGATAAGAAAGGCCTTTCAGAAGAACTTTGTAAGTTAAAAATCAAAGCTAGTGATATTCGACTACTTCTCTCCTCTAAGGACATAATTCTTAGAACTTTTCAATTGCCTAAAATGGAATTAAGTGAAGTTCGTCAAGCTGTAAAATTTGAAATGTCTGTATTACTGCCTGATGAAATAGAAAATTACATCGTAGATGGAGTGGTAATTAGAGAATACAAAGAAACTTCTGAAGAAAACAACACCTTCATCATGTATGAAGTTCAAGGCATTGCAGTAGAACGGAAAACGGTTACCGACTATTTAGACTGTTTTTCAAAAGCAGGGCTTAAAGTTAATGTAGTAGATGTTCAGCCTAATGCTATTTCTAAATTACTATGCCACGATCATTTCTATATGCGCAAAATGAATGGAACCGTTCTTAAAAATCAGAATATAGCTGTTTTAGATATGGGGTATGAAAAAACATCAATTACGTTTATAGAGGGCAAGAAGATTTTCATTTACAAGATTTTAAATAAAGGTGGCAGGGATTTTACAAAGGCTATTGCCAAAGATTTTCATATGAGTTTTCAAGAAGCAGAAGAGTGGAAATTAGATAATCCGTTCTCTTCTATGGAAAAAGAAGAATTTAAAGGAAAGGAAGAGGTAAATAATCTGCTCTTAGAAATAATACAAGAATTAACTCAGCTAATGGGATTTTTTGAATCTATGTGTAAAGATAAAAGGATAGGGTATATTTTATTGCTAGGTGGAGGTTCTCTTATGCCTATCTGTAAAAAATATATTGAGAATGCACTTCAAGTAGAAACAGAGTACCTTTTTGCCTTACATAGTATATATATTAAAGAATTACACTCTGCAAATCACATTAGCTTTTTAGCCAATGCTATAGGTGCTCTTGTGAGAAGGGAGAAAAATCATGATGGATATTAACTTGCTTCCTGAGGAAATGCTAACAAATATGGCTTTAGGGAGAAAAAAGAAGGTTCAGATCATCCTTGTTCTCTTCCTTACTATGGGAATTTTGTATCTTGCTCTGTTTGCACTAGACTACCATTTGCAAAATAAGATATTACAAATAGACGAACAAATTCAATCTATGGGAGACGTGAAGGGTTTAAAACAGGAAATTTCTATAAAGAGTAATGAAATCAATCTTATTAAGGGAATGATTCATGAAAGAAATCAATCCACAACCAATTTTTACGAGTTAATCAAGAGATTAGAAGGGTTAGTTCCTATGGGTGTTACATTTACGAGTCAAAGAGGAGAAAATGGAAATATGATTATAAGTGGAATAGCAAGCAAGGAAGAAGGAATCGCTGAGCTAGCTGCAAATTTATATCAATTAGAAGAAGCACACAATATACGGATTCGTTCTGCGGCTTATGAGAATCAAATTCGCTTTGAAATTACTTTTTCATACGGATCAAATGGAGGAGAAGAATTTGAATCTAAGTAGAAGGGAAGAGGTTTTATTAGGGTTACTGCTGTTTCTTGGAATATTTAGTTTGTACTTTTTTTGTTTGTTTTGGCCTAAATTTCAAGAATTTCAAAAGCATGGACAATTTATAAAAGAAAAAGAATTAGAATGTAGTGAAATGGAGTTCCTTTATAGTAGTAAGCAATTGAAGGATGTAGATAAACAATGGTCAAAAGCTAAAAAACAGATTCCATCAAGTATGAAACTCCCTGATTTGTATATGAATCTGCTTAATTTGCAAAAAAATTCTGGAGTATCCTATAATCTTATCGAATTTGGTTCCTTAGAAAAAGCTTCGCAACAGGTTTATGAAGATGGCGCTATATTATCAAAAGTGGATATAAATGTGACGCTTGTAGGAACCTATGAGCAGGTAGATTCTTTTTTAAAAGATTTGTATGGTAATGAGAGAAGACTTGAAGTCACAAGAGTCCACTACGAAAATAGAGAAGGAAAAATTCATGCCACTATAGGGCTAGTGGCATTTGCTCTTCTTAAGGAAAATGATCCAGAATGGACTCAGTACGATTTTGTTCAGGGGAAATCCTATGGTAAATCGAATCCTTTTGTTGAAGAAAAAAACCAAAGTATAGATGATAACAGTGAAATTAGCAATAATATAGATCAACCCTAGGTGTGTAGAATAAGTTAAAAGTGGTTTAATTATGAAAATTAATTATGGATTACATAGGAAGTTTATGTTAATATTAATTAGTGATTTATTGCGTATTAGCAAGCTATTAAAATTAGTAGTCATAAGTACTGAAGAAATTCGCCAAATGAATGCATTGTATTCATTTGAAAGCTTTGCTTTCGCTTGGCTCATTGTTTCACGCAAAACTGTTGAATTTGGAGGAATAAAGTATGATATCTGCAAGTGATTTTAGAAAAGGTGTTACATTTGAAATGGATGGCAATGTATACGTCATTATTGATTTTCAACATGTAAAACCAGGCAAAGGTGCTGCTTTTGTTCGAACTAAGATTAAAAATGTAATTACAGGGGGAACTACAGAAAGAACATTTAATCCTTCTGAAAAATATCCAAAAGCGCATATTGAGACAAAAGAAATGCAATACTTGTACAAAGATGGGGATTTATATTACTTTATGGATTTAGAAAGTTACGAGCAAATCCCATTAAATCACGGCCAAGTAGAAGAAGCAATCAAATTCTTAAAAGAAAACATGAATGCTACTATTAAATTCTACAAGGGACAAGCTTTCTCCGTATCAGCTCCTAACTTTGTAGAATTAGTTATTACAGAAACAGAACCAGGCTTTAAAGGAGATACAGCTACAGGTGCAAACAAACCTGCTACATTAGAAACAGGCGCAGTAGTAACAGTGCCATTATTTGTAGATGAAGGAGATACGATTCGTATTGACACTAGAACAGGCGAATACATGGAGAGAGTCTAGAAAGGCAGCCACCAGCAGTCAGCTATCAGCATTTTAGCTGCCAATGGTAGCCTAGAAGATTTACTATCCACGTGATCCTGAGCGCCAGCGAAGGATCTTTGACCCCAGGGGAATACAAAGTTCTGGTAGCTGATTGCTGGCTGCTGATGTGTCGCAGGCGCTTTCTTGTGTATTCGGAAAGTTCTACTTTTAACCTTAACTCCTAGCTCAGTCATCCTGAGCGTAAGCGAAGGATCTTGACCCAAAAGGAATACTTAAATGCTAGCGACTAAAGTGCCAGAGGCACTTTCCCGTCAACGCTACAATGTAAATGAGTACATACAAATATTTATTTATAAAATATTTGTATGTTTACCCTAGAAGTTGGGGTATAATGAATATGCATACTTGCATAAAAGTGTAAAGGAGGAATTGGAAATGGAATACATTAACGAAAAAGTATCTTATTTAAAGGGTTTATGTGATGGCCTAGAGATTAAAGATTCTTCAAGAGAAGGAAAAGTCCTCGTGAAGATTGTTGAAATTCTTGAGGATATAACGGATGCTTTAGCAGGCCTTGATGACGCCTACGAAGATTTAGAAGATTATGTAGAATTAGTCGACGAGGATCTTATGGAAGTCGAAGACGAAGTTTACGGTTTGGATTTTTTAGATGACGATGATGATGACTTCTATGAAGTAGAATGCCCACATTGCGGAGAAGATTTCATTACCAATTTCGATGAATTAGAGGAAGAAGATTTCGAAATAGACTGTCCTTATTGTGGACACATAGTAGAAATCGACACAACAGAATGTGACTGCGGCGACGATTGTGATTGCCACGACCACGAATAATAAAAAGCGCCTTTGGCGCTTTTTGTTTTAAGTTGTATGTTTTATGTTCTAAGTAAAACCATTTGCTGAGGAGTTTCATGTTTAAGTAGGCTGAATTGATAATCAACGACAATAAGAACAGGTTTATATCCATGGATATAAACCTGTTCTTATTTTTTGCGATAAAGTCATTGTTCAAATACTAATAATCAGACATAACAATCATCATTTGCGACCTAAAAGTTTTTACATAGAGCTTACAACGTAAAACTTAGAACTAAAATGCTGATAGCTTTTTTAAAAAATAAAGGTTATATTTCTTGTCCTAGCCTAATAAATATAGATTAAGGACAAGGAGGAATTAATATGTCAAACCAAAGATTAATTCAAGATTTTAATGAAGTTATTTTCAAAGGAATGGATTTAAAGATTAAAAATATTTTAAGCAGACTGCCTTTGACCTTTTTATTAGGAATTGACGAAATCAGATTAAGAGTGAACAACCCTCTTATGGTTTGCAAAATGAAGGAAGATTTTTTAATTAATGATCACGGAGAAATTGTCCAAAGTGTAAAAGAAGCTTACATAGTAAAAGAAAAGGAAATACATAATTCTTTGCAATTGCTCAGCCAATACTCATTGTATTCTATTGAAGAAGAACTGTCTAAGGGATTTATCACTTTAAGAGGTGGGCACCGGGTAGGTATTACAGGAAAAGTAGTTCTAGAAGGCGGGGAAGTAAAGACGATTAAATACGTAAATGGTTTGAATTATCGCGTCATGAGAGAAGTAAAGGGTTGTTCTAGAACAGTCGCTCAGATTATTCAAAGAGATGAAAACGATATTTATCATACCCTTATAGCTGGTCCTCCTAAAAGCGGAAAGACAACAATTTTAAGAGATTTAGTTCGAGCTTTTAGTATGGGGAATGGCCGGTCTGGTCTAAAAATCGGCGTAGTAGATGAGAGAAGCGAAATCGCAGGCTGTCACAGGGGAATCCCACAAAACGATATGGGGATTCGCACAGATGTATTAGATTGCTGCCCAAAGGGAGCAGGCATCATCAATTTGATCCGTTCTATGTCTCCACAAATTATTGTAACAGATGAGATCGGTTCTAAAGAAGACTTAATCGCTATTCGCGAAGCCTTAAATGCTGGAATAAAAATGATTACCACTGTACATGGTGCAAGTATGGAAGAGCTGCTCAATAGACCCTATATTGCTCAAATGATTCAAGATAAATTATTTGAAAAGATTATTTTTCTAGACAACTCAAATGGTATAGGAACAGTGTCTAAGGTAATAGAAGTAAACGAGCTCTTTAAAAAAGAGGAACTAGAACATGTATCTTAAATGTATAGGAGCTCTTCTGGTGTTTATAAGTTCCTGCCTTCTTGGTCGATTACAAGCCAATCGTTTTGCTAAGAGGTACTCACAAATACTAGATTTTCAAGGTATTGTCCAGTACTTTGAAACAGAGATATGTTATACCTCTACACCTATAATGGAGATTTTCCATTCTCTAATCCCTATTGTCAATCCACCTTTTGACAAAATACTAAAAAATGTTTTGTCGCGCATTACAGATTATGGCTATGAGCCCTTGTGCGTTATTTGGAAAGATGAATTAGATCAGAATAAAGGCTCTCTGTATTTAAAACAGGAAGATTTAGACATCCTCTTATACTTTGGCAATGTCTTAGGCACCACAGATACTGAAAATCAGAAAAAGTATTTTGCCCTAGTAAAGGATCGCTTACATACTCAGTTGACCTTAGCTTTAGAAGATAAATTAAAGTATATCAAGTTGTATAGTCAGTTAGGTATTATAGTAGGTTTATTTATTACAATCATTATAATTTAGAGGTGAGCTTATGGATGTACAAATGATATTCAAAGTAGCTGCAATTGGAATCGTAGTAGCGGTATTGAATCAGCTGTTAAAGAACGCACAAAAAGATGAGATGGCTTATATGGTCTCTCTCACTGGTGTAGTTATTGTTCTGATGATGGTCATTACTATGATTTCAAACTTATTTGATGCCATTAAATCCTTATTTCAACTCTATTAGAAGAGGATCAAAATATGGATATCTTTCAAATTGCAATTATAGGTATTGTCGCTACTTTACTTATTGTACTGATTAAAAAGTACAATCCCGAATATCAAATTTTTATAGCTGTAGCAACTGGAGTCATTATCTTATTTGTTATTTACTCTTATTTAGGACCCATTTTACAGAGCTTTCATTCTCTTTGGAGCAAGACGGATATTGATAATAGCTACTTTGAAATTATCTTAAAAGTCATTGTCATAGCGTATATAACGGAATTTGGAGCTCAAATATGTAAAGATGCTGGAGAAAATTCTATCGGGATGAAAATAGAATTGGCAGGGAAAGTAATTATCGTGTATCTTTCCGTTCCGATTGTCCTTTCGCTGATCGATTTTATTATCAATCTGATACCTTAGGAGAAGCTTATGATAAAGAAAATAACAATCCTATTGCTTGTCCTTTTACTATCTGGGACAAGTGGAGTATTGGCCTTAGAGCAGTCCAATACTCTAGGAGAACTTACTGATCAAATATACGAGAAGTACGATATAGGAAATTTAGAACAAATTTATGATAGCGCTGGTTTAGAGAAATACTTACATTATACAAGTGTAAAAGATTTTATTGCAGCACTTGTCAAAGGTGAATTAGAGTTTAGCCTTGATACCATATTAGAGGGGGTAAAGAGCATTTTCTTTCAAGAGATTTCTCTTTCTCTAAGTTTGCTGGCTCAAATCATTTTTCTCTCAATATTAGCCGCTGTGCTCAACAATATTTCCTCTTCTTTTGGTGAGAGTCAAGTAGGTAATATTGCGTTTTATGTCATCTATTTTGTCTTGATTGGATTGGCTGCTAGTAGTTTTCGATCTTCTATCAGTTTGGCATCATCCACTATTGACGAAATGGTAAGCGGAATACAGGCTATTATCCCTGCGCTTATTTTGTTATTAGCCTCTGTTGGAGCAATTGCCAGTAGCGCCGTTTTAAGCCCTGTCATTGTTTATGTAGTAACTTTTGTAGGAACGACCATTAACAATGTGATTTATCCGTTGATTCTAGCCTCTGCAGTGATTACTTTAATCGATCATTTGTCAAAGGAAGTTAAACTATCTAATTTAGCAAAACTATTAAAAGATATTGCTTTATACATATTAGGTTTTTTGTTTATTTTGTTTTTAGGAGTAGTGTCTATACAAGGGTTTGCCATGACTACATTAGACGGGGTATCTTCTAAAACAGCAAAGTACGCTATAGATAATTTTGTGCCCTTTGTTGGAGGATTTTTAGCAGATTCTATGGATACTATCGCTAGCGCTGCTAATGTAATCAAAAATGGTGTAGGAATCGTCGGTTTACTGATTATCGTAGGAATTATCGCTTTTCCTATAATGAAGATGTTCGTATTATCTTTAATGTTTAAAGCTTCAGCTGCTATTATTCAGCCCATATCTGACGAGCGTATTGTGAAATGCCTTACGGAAATAGGTACATATATTATGCTGATATTATCCTGTCTCTTAGTTGTAGCGGTCATGTTCTTTTTGATGATCAGCATTATCATACTACTAGGCGATATGACGGTTATGTATAGGTAGGTGAAAAAATGAATGCATTTTCCATATGGCTGAAGAATATTGTCATCATCACTGCTACAGTGACGCTGCTTCACTTAATTCTTCCCAAATCTATGGGAAAATACGTAAAGATCGTTACAGGTTTTATTGTTGTATTGGCAATGGTTCAGCCCTTTACCAATGTATTAAATACGGATTTTTATTTGCAAAATCTCATGTTAAAACACGATTTGATTATGAAAGAAAATACAGTAAGTCAAATGGACCCTCTATCAGATGAGAAAATTACAGCTAATGAGAAAGAGTTAACGGTTCAATTATACAAAGATAAGTTATCAGAAAACATAGAGCAAAATATAGGAGAAAATTTTAATCTAAAAGTAGAAGTAAATTTAGAAATTTACGAAGATTTAAATCAAGATGATTTTGGCACTTTAAAGAAGGCGCAGGTAATCTTATTGACGGAAGAAGACGACTCTGTTATTAATCCTGTTGAAAAGATTGAAATTGAAAAAGACAATACAAAGGAAACGATCGATGAAAAAACAACAAAAGATATAAAAAATTTCTTTTTGAACTTCTATAATTTAAAGTCGGAGAATATAAGTATTAGTGAGAGAAAATAACGATAAGGGGGATAAACGTGAAATTAGAAGAGAACATAAGAAAAATGATTGACAAGATAAGGAACATGAACGAAAAAGAAAAAGTGCTCAATATTGGATTGATCTGTATTATCGGAGTAGTTATGGTATTGGTCTCAAATTTTTTTAGAAGTGCTGATAATCCTAAAGGGACAAGCGCAAACATGGCTGAACAACAAGAAGTGGTACAAACCACAAGCTCACAACCTTTATCCGATTACCAGTCTTCTATTCAAAAAGACTTAAAGAGTATTCTAGGGAAGATAGAGGGTGTAGGAAATATCGATGTCATGATCACCTTTGAAAGCCTAGACAAAAAAGAAATCGCTTATAACACTCAAGAATCCAATAATACCACAACTGAAAATGACAATCAGGGAGGTGAAAGAGTTATTGAAGAAAGTCAAAAAAATCTAAATGCAATTATGGTCAATAAAAATGGTTCTAATGAACCCTTAATTATCACTGAGAATTATCCAAGTATAAAAGGAGTCATCGTAGTGGCGGACGGTGCTTCTAATCCAGATATAAAATACAATCTTTTAAAATGTGTGGAAAATGTACTTGATTTGCCTTCTCATAAAGTTATGATTTACTCAAGAAAGAAATAATATATATAAGACAAATTTAAAAATAATCAAGGGGGTTATTCAATTGAAAAGAAGCAAGAATTTAATGGTTTTAGGTTTGGTAGTAGTTTTAGTTTTTGTAGGATACCTTAACTTCCAAATGTTCTTTAAAAAGGATACGGACACTGCCCAGGTAAACACAGAAGAAGCACCTATTAATGCAGAATTAGTTAGTAGTGAGACAGAAAATGAAATCATGACTGGAAATATGGCTGTGACGGATGAATTCTTTGTTGATTACAAAATCGAGAGAGATCAAAGTAGAAGTCAACATGTTGCAATGTTAGAAGAAATATCAAAATCAGAAGATGGAGATAAAGAGACAAAAAATCTAGCACAACAAGAAGCGATTAGTTTAGTGAAAATAAGTGAACAAGAGATGGTCATCGAAAATCTAATTCGTTCAAAAGGCTTTAACGATGCAATCGTATTTATTCATGATGGATATGTAAATGTAGTAGTAGATGCAGAACAATTGACAACAGCACAAGCAGCACAAATACAAAATATCGTAAACAAGGAAACTTCAGTAACTATCGACAAGATCTCTATTGCAACAAATACTTCAAGCGCGAAATAGTTATGTGGTGTAGCTTCTATTTAAAAACACCTAAGTCACCGCAGGTCACGTAGAAAATATAGATTTTGTGGCCAGAATAAACAATTTTAAAGTCGAAGTACCTTCTAATAATAGGGAGATACTTTGACTTTATTTTTATTTAATAAAAATGTAAGAATCTGTTTTATTAATATACACTTATGTCACCGAAGATCGCTTTAATACTTAGAACATAGAACTTAGAACATAGAACTTAATATGAACTTAAAACCAAGATAGTCATCCCAAATGCTTTTACATAGGGCATAGAACGGATATCTTACAACTTAAAAGTTGTATCCCTTCAAGGCTTGTAATATAATGGTAAGTAAATAATTTAAAGAAGAGGTAGTAAATTATATGTACGAAATACTGCTCAGAATATATGATTTTTTAGGAGACACTTATCAAATTATCGCTACTGTGTTTAAATATCTTTTTGTCATCATTATCTATCTTTTTATTTTTTCTATTATTCGCATGATTTATTTGGATATTAGTTATATGAAAGGGTATCGTAGAAATGAAGATGAAAAGGTGCCTTATTTAAAATTAATGAATCGAAGAGAAAAATTAAACTTTAAAACATTTGATACTTACGATTTAGATAGGAATAAAACCATAGGGCGGTCCAATAAAAATGAAATTACCATTCAAGATCCATTTCTCTCTAAGAAACACGTCTCTTTTACTTTTGAAGGGGATCAATGTTTTGTGCAAGATTTAGACAGCACCAATGGGACTTTGGTCAATGATGAAAAGCTTGGAGATGAACCTGTTTTACTACAAGACGGAGATAAGATTCACTTAGGCCAGTTGGATTTTATTTTTGTGGATGAAACGGAATATGAGGATGAAGAAGAATGATGATTTTTAACCGCTATAGACCCATTTACTTTATTGTTTTTCTCAATCTTCTGGCCTTTGGACTATTATTTTTAAGAAATCCAAGCAAGACTGTATTGCTTACTTGTCTTATTATGATTGCCATGATTTATTTTGTCTACTTTCTCCTACGATGGAAAAAATGGGGGGATCTATACTTATTTTTAATTGTTGCTATGTTAAGTAGCATTGGTCTGATTATGATTTTTCGCCTAGACCCGGAGCTAGGGACAAAACAAATTATTTGGTTTGCAGGAGGGATTATCCTCTTCTTGCTGACTTATTTTGTCTTTACTAATATTAAGTTTTGGAACAAACTCACCTACTTCTATATAGGTTTAGCTATTGCTTTGTTTCTTTTAACTTTACTATTTGGAAGAAATATAAGTGGTGCTACAAACTGGATTCGAATTGGAAGATTTTCCGTTCAACCTTCAGAATATATTAAGATTATCTTTGTCTTCTTTTTAGCCTGTTATTATGCAAAACCGGATGTTCTTGAAGTGCCTAGCTTTTCAATTAAAGAAAGAGATATTAAAGTGCCCGATTTTACAATTAAAGAAAAAAACATTAAAATGCCTAACTTTACAATTAAAGAGAGGGACATTAAAATACCTAATAATATTATGCTGTCTATTGTATCTTATGTCTTTTTAGTGTTCTTTGTATTGCAAAGAGAGTGGGGTGGAGCTGTTTTACTCTTTTTAATTCACATTGTGCTCTTGTTTGTCTTTGAAAATGATTGGAAGGTGATTTTGGGAAATATTGCTCTTGCCTTTATTGGAGGCCTTTTAGGAGTACTTTTCGTTAATCACATTCAAGTTCGAATTGATGTGTGGCTTAATCCTTGGGAAGACATTGCTGGAAAGGGCTATCAAGTTACTCAATCCCTCTTTGCGATAGGCTCTGGTGATTATTTTGGTAGAGGTTTAGGCCTCGGTAGCCCCAGATATATTCCAGAGGTAGAAACAGATTTTATCTTTTCGGCTATTTGTGAAGAAATGGGCATTTTAGGTGGCGTTGGGGTCATTATGCTCTACTATATTTTAGTATATAGGGGATTTAAGATTGCTTTAACTGTTGAAAATACATTCTATAAAGCTATTGCATTAGGGATTACCTTAATATTTGCTTTTCAGACTTTCATTATTATAGGTGGCGTTATCAAACTCATTCCCTTAACAGGAATTACTTTACCCTTTATTAGTTACGGAGGAAGTTCCTTAACTACGAGCTTTATCGCATTAGGCATATTACAGGGTATTTCTAAGGACATCGAGGGAGGCGGAGTATGAATACCAATAAGAGGATTATCTTATCTTTAATTGCCATAAGCGTACTATTCTTTTCCCTAATAGCTTATTTAACCTATTTTGAAATTTTCACAAAAGATCAAATTGTATCTAATAGCTACAATCAAAGGTTAAGCGAATATGAAGATGCAGTTTTAAGGGGAAATATTTACGATCGAAATGGAACAATTATTGCTTATTCCGAAAGAGAAGGAGAAGAAGCAGAACAGAAGCGAATTTACCCATATGAAAATACGTACAGCCATATTATTGGTTATAGCTCCAAGACTTATGGAAAAGCTTTATTGGAGGCGTCTTACAATAAGTATTTATTAAATATCAATGAATTAAGACCCGTTATCGATTTGAAAAATCAAATTACGGGGCAGACTTCCAAGGGAAATAATCTGTACTTGACTATTGATCATGAATTGCAGTCCTTAGGACAAGAATTATTAGGTGAAAATAAAGGAGCCATTGTAGTTATGAACCCTAAAACAGGAGAAATCCTAGCTATGGTAAGCAAGCCAGACTACAATCCTAATAGCGCAACTTTAGAAAAAAATTGGACTTCTATTGTAGAATCTGAAAATACTCCTTTACTACCTAGAGCAACTCAAGGTCTATATCCGCCAGGGTCAACCTTTAAAACGGTTGTAGCTAGCGCAGCCATTGAAAACGGGCTAGGAGATACTACTTTTGAAGATAAAGGGGTTACTACTATAGGTGGAAAAGAGATTAAAAATTATGGTGCAAAAGCCTATGGAAATATTAATTTAGAGGAAGCCCTCACTTACTCAAGCAATGTAGCTTTTGCAGAATTAGGCGTAGCTTTAGGCGACGGAGATTTGAGAAGATTATCAGAAAAGTTATTATTCAATCAATCTATTGATTTTGAGATTTCTCTAAAGAAGAGTTATTTTCCTAGTAAAAAGCTAAATAAAAGTGAACAAGCAGTAACTGCTTATGGTCAAGGAGAACTCTTAGTCACACCTCTGCACATGGCCATGATGGTTTCTACCATAGCCAATGATGGGATTATGATGAAACCTATTTTAGTAAAAAATATCACAGGTTTTACAGGAACAGAAGGAAAACCACAAGAATTATCTACAGTTATGTCCGCGAAAACAGCCAATGAAGTGACCTCTATGATGGAAAGTGTGGTTAATAAAGGTACAGGAAAAAATGCAGCCATTAGTGGAGTTCAAGTAGCAGGCAAGACGGGTACAGCAGAAAATAATACAGATAAATCCCATGCCTGGTTTATTGGCTTTGCCCCTGCGGATGATCCACAAATAGCAGTGGCAGTAATTTTAGAAAATAGCGGCTCAACAGGAGGCGAATCAGCAGCCCCACTAGCTCGCTGGATGATGCAACAAGCGTTGAAATAGAGGAGCAAACTTAGGGTCTGTCTTTTGGGTCGGTTGGACGAGGAAAACCTTAAGAGCGGAATGTGGAATGCGGAAAAAAACAAGTCCCCTTTAAGGGACATAAGTACCTACAACCTAAAACTTACAACAAAGTGCTAAAACAAACTAAAAACAACAAAGGTGGTTGTTATATGAAATTAGTGTCTTGGAATGTAAATGGCATTCGAGCTGTGTTGAAAAAGGGCTTTATGGATTTTTTTAAGGAAGTGGATGCAGATGTGTTTTGTCTTCAGGAGACCAAATTGCAAGAAGGTCAATTGGATCTTGAGTTAGAAGGGTATCATCAGTATTGGAATTATGCGGAGAAAAAGGGTTATTCAGGTACTGCTATTTTTACAAAGACAGAGCCAATATCTGTTCGGTATGGCATGGGAAGAGAAGAGCACGATAAAGAGGGAAGAATCATCACAGCAGAGTTTGAGGATTTCTTTTTACTCACTATTTACACGCCTAATTCTCAAAAAGAACTAGCTCGCTTAGACTACCGAATGACTTGGGAAGAAGCTATATTAGAGTACTTTAAAGAGTTAGAAGCCATCAAACCTATTATCTTTTGTGGAGACTTAAATGTAGCTCATAAAGAGATTGATTTAAAAAATCCTAAGTCTAATCGAAAGAGTGCAGGTTTTAGTGATGAAGAAAGAGCTAAGTTTGATGTACTTGTAGAAAATGGATATATTGACACTTTCCGCTATTTTTATCCAGACAAAGAAGATGCTTACACTTGGTGGAGCTATATTACAAAGGCGAGAGAAAGAAATGCAGGTTGGAGAATCGATTATTTCTGCACATCAAAATCCTTAGAAGACAGACTTGTAGATGCCCAAATTTATTCAGAAGTATTAGGCTCCGATCATTGTCCGGTGGGGCTTACCATGAGTGCTTCGCGCAATTGAAAATTTAGAATTATTCCTCGCCTTTAGGCGAGAAAATGGATATCTAACGATAGTTGAACAATGGCTGAGCAATTGTTCGACTGTCGTTTAACCATCATTCAACGCGCTAAAGGCGCTTTCTTATTTAATAGCAAAGTTCTACTTTTAACCTTAACTTCTAGCTCAGTCATCCTGAGCGTAAGCGAAGGATCTTGACCCAAAAGGAATACCCAAATGCTAGTGACTAAAGACTAATGACTAGCAACTAAAGTGCAAAGGCACTTTCTTGTGAGGTGAAAAGTAATTTGGAAGCAAAGCTAAAAATCATATTTTCAATGACCGTCTTTGGAACTCTTGCAATATTTGTCAATAATATTCCCCTATCTACAGGGGAAATTGCACTATTTAGAGCATTTATTGCATCCTTGGTTATTGTGATATATAAAATCATTACTAAGAACAAAATTCCATTAAGAGAAATAAAAAAAGACCTGCCTTTGCTCTTTGTTTCAGGAGCGGCAATGGGCTTTAATTGGATTTTACTCTTTCAAGCCTATCATTACACAACAGTCTCTATTGCCACCCTAAGCTATTATTTTGCTCCTGTAGTAGTTATGGCAAGTTCCCCCCTGTTTTTTAAAGAAAAACTAACTGTTAAACAAATCATCTGTTTTATAATGTCCACAATAGGTCTCATTATGATTATCAATATTGGCGGAGTAGAAAAGTCTAGTGGGAATTTAGTAGGAATAGGCTATGGTTTAGGTGCTGCTATACTTTACGCCACGGTCATAATTCTCAATAAATTTATTGTAAATGTTACTGGTGTAGATCGAACTTTAGTACAATTTATTGCATCTATTATAGTCCTTACACCTTATCTATTGGCAACTTCAGGTATTCATATAGAAAGTATTGGAACCCTGGGAATGATTAATCTTCTTGTCTTAGGAATCATTCATACAGGGATAGCCTATTGTATGTATTTTTCCTCTTTAAAAGATTTAAAAGGTCAGGAAGCGGCGATTTTAAGTTACATAGACCCATTGGTTGCCATTCTTGTATCTGTATCCATTCTAGGTGAATCCATTAATCCAGTACAAATTCTAGGAGGAATATTGATTTTAGGATTTACCCTTCTAAATGAATTAAAAGGCAAGGTTTTAGGTGCTAAATCATGATGCGCTTCGCGCAATTGAGAATTTACAATTTATAATTATAAAAAGCTCAAAGTAGAAAGTCGAAAGCAGAAAGTGGAAGAAAACCAAACACGCATTTCCTCGTCCAAAGGCGAGTTTGGTTCTTTCTCTTTCTGTTTTTTGTTTTACTCGTCCGACGAACCAACTGACCAATAAAAAAGTCGTTGTAAAAAGAACGTATGTTCGATATAATGTATTAAAAAAAGAAGGAATAATATGAGAAATCGAAATATATTTCATATAGATGCGAACTCAGCCTATCTAAGTTGGGAGGCTACTTGGAGATTGCAACATGGGGAAAGTTTAGATTTGAGAGATGTACCTTCTGTAGTAGGGGGAGATCCTAAAAGTCGTCATGGGATTATTTTGGCAAAGTCTATTCCTGCAAAAAAGTATGGAATCAAAACAGGAGAAACTCTTTACAGTGCAAGACAAAAATGTCCTGACCTGCTCATTGTGCCACCTAATTACGAATTGTATATGAAATGTAGCAATGGTATGTTTGACTTATTGAAAGAGTATTCACACTTAGTTCAAAGGTACTCTGTAGATGAATGTTTTTTAGACTATACAGAGAGCGAAAAACTATTTGGAAGTCCTTTGAAGACTGCTTATAAAATAAAGAATCGAATTCAAGAAGAATTAGGTTTTACAGTAAATATCGGAATATCTCATAATAAATTGCTATCAAAGATGGCTTCGGAATTGGAAAAACCAAATAAAGTCCATACCTTGTTTTCAGATGAAATTGCAAGCAAAATGTGGACATTACCAGTAGACGATTTGTTTATGGTAGGAAATAAAACCTTACCTAAATTAAAAAGGATAGGTATCAGTACCATAGGCGATTTAGCAAAAGCGAACCTTTCTCATATGAAAAGTTACTTAAAAAGTCATGGTGTTCTCATATGGAATTACGCTAATGGCATTGACGAATCTCCTGTTCGAGAAGAAGACATGGTGCAAAAAGGCGTAGGAAATTCTACGACTATAGCTTTTGATGTAACCAATCAAAGAGAAGCTCATCTTATCCTTCTTTCCTTAACAGAAACGGTATCTATGCGGCTTCGAAAAAAGAAGTCCCTAGCCCGAGTAGTCAGTGTATCCATCAAAGATAAAGATTTTGCTTATTATTCTCACCAATGCGCCTTATGTGCCCCAACAGATTCTACTAATGTGTTGTTTAAATACGTAAAAAAACTATTTAACGAAGCCTGGAAAGGAGAACCCATTCGCCACCTAGGGGTGCGGCTTACGGAGTTATGTAGCAGAGAATTTTATCAGATATCTATTTTTGATGAAAAATCTCTAGATAAATATAGAAGAATTGATGAAACAGTAGATTGTTTGAGAAGGCAATATGGAAAAAAGTCTGTCATAAGAGGATCTTTTCTACATTCAGGCTTAAAACCTATAGCAGGAGGTGTAGGAGAAGAAGAGTATAAGATGATGTCGAGTCATTTATAGCATAATATGAAAAGGAGCTTTGCTTCAATGAAGAGGTGTATAAGTTGAAAGTCATAGCAAAAGAAATCGAAATGATCGCTTGGTTTAAAAAGATGGATATGCCTATACCTATAAAGTTTAGATTTTTACAAGGGGATCAAAGACAAGTCGTAAAAATAGATCGGATTCTTCAAGCTGATGAGGAAAAATTAGCAGGCAATCGCATGTACATTTACCGCTGTCAAAGCGTAATAAAAAATGAGGAAAAAATATACGAACTAAAATATGAAGTAGATAAATGCAGATGGTATTTATTTAAAATCTAATGTCTATGTTGAAAGCCGAAGATGGTAGTTAAATGACCCATAAGGAATACATGTAAGCTAGTGACTACGGGCTACAGTACTAAAACCTGCAAGATAAACTGGATTATTTAAAAAATGTTCGACTTTTCTTCTGAAATTACCTATTTCTTCTTCTTTTCTTTATGAAAATATGGTAATATTAATCAAAATAAGGTGACGGAAAAGGGGAGGAAATACAAATTAATGATTTTTTACTAAGCCTGTCAAGTTTGACTACACTCTTAAGTCCTTTTATGGTCTTTATATTCTTTTTTGTAGCAACTTTGTTTTTATTTCAAATGAGAGACAAGACAAACAAAATGGAAGAATATATAAAAAGTATCGATCAATCTTTAAGGCATATTGCTCAACATTTATCAAAAGACAAATTATACTAGGAGGCTAAATAATGTTAGAATTCCCATTAGTTAAAGAATTTGACCCAGAAGTGTATGCTGCTATGGAAAAGGAATTAAAAAGACAACAAGGAAATCTTGAATTAATTGCTTCAGAAAATTTAGTTACAGAAAGAGTTATTCAGGCAATGGGAAACCATTTGACCAATAAATACGCAGAAGGATACCCTGGGAAAAGGTACTATGGGGGTTGTGAATACGTTGACATTGCAGAAAGCTTAGCAAAAGAAAGAATTGAAAAGCTTTTTGGAGCAGAATACTCTAATGTGCAGCCCCATTCTGGCGCTCAAGCTAATTTAGCAGTGTATTTTGCACTACTAGAACCAGGTGATACAGTACTGGGTATGAACTTATCTCATGGAGGGCATCTCACTCATGGTAGCCCAGTAAATATGTCAGGTGTTAACTATCGTTTTATCGCTTACGGAGTTGATAAAGAGACAGAACTTTTAGATTATGAAGAATTAGATAGAATTGCTAAAGAATCAAGACCAAAGCTAATTGTTGCGGGGGCAAGCGCTTATCCAAGGATAATTGACTTTGAGAGAATTGGAAAAATCGCCAAAGAAGTAGGCGCTTTATTTATGGTAGATATGGCTCATATTGCTGGTTTAGTTGCAGCAGGAGTTCATCCAAGCCCTATTCCATATGCAGATGTAGTAACTACGACTACTCATAAAACTTTAAGAGGACCTAGAGGAGGAGCTATTCTTTGTAAAAAAGAACTTGGAAAAGCGATCGACAAAGCTGTCTTTCCAGGGACTCAAGGTGGCCCATTGATGCACATCATTGCAGCAAAAGCAGTAGCCTTAAAAGAAGCTTTAAGCGATGAGTTTATAGTGTATCAAAAACAAGTAGTCGCGAATGCAAAGATTTTAAGTGAAGTACTTATGGACAAAGGATTTAAATTGCTTTCAAATGGTACAGACAATCACTTGATGCTAATGGACTTGCGAAATATTCACTTGACTGGAAAAGATGCAGAGGCCATGTTAGATGAAGTGCAAATTACAGCAAATAAAAATGCCGTTCCATACGATACAGAAAAACCTTTTATCACCAGCGGCATAAGACTAGGAACACCTACAGTAACAGCAAGAGGTATGAAAGAAGCGCAAATGGAAACAATAGGCGAAGCCATTTATCAATGTTTAATAAGGAAAGACAAAAAAATTGCTAGGGATTTAGTTGTAGAGCTTTGTAGGGAGTTTCCGATATATAGATAAGGTGGTCAGGTGGTCAGGTGGTCAGGTGGTCAGGTGAAATCAGCGGTCGCAGAGCGACCTGCTGATTTCACTTAGAACTTAGAACTTAGAACTTAGAACTTAGAACTTAGAACTTAGAACTTAGAACTTAGAACTTAGAACTTAGAACTTAGAACTTAGAACTT